>RXJP01000112.1 GCA_003963315.1 Rhodocyclaceae bacterium
GCTGTAACGCCGCGTCCGCGGTGGTCTTGATCGTGCCATGTAACACCTCTTTTTCCGTTAGAAAGAGGTGTCAACTATTTCGGGGGAAGGTTACCCATCCTTTTCCTTCGGCAATTAGGCCGTCCGAAATCACGTCGGAAACAACTGCTTGTTCAACAGTTCGAGTTACCACTTTCGACTCCAGCAACCCAAGGTTCTCTAGATTTTCCTTGAATACTTTGTTGTAGCCGTCATCGACCCGTACCTCGAGTGGCGCGCACTGACTTGGACTGCCGAACATGAAGTGACCTGCATCATCGGAAAGTGGTTTCCACCACGCAACGGCCGTGGAGATCATTCGCGGTTTTCGGCGCGGTCCCTGGAGTCAAAGGGAGCTTGCCAGCTATTTCTTCATCGAAGAGTTCGCGCGTTAACACCTCAAACGGGACCTGACCGGCGCAGACCATTCGCGACGAGGGACGCCGCAATCCCCAATAGCATGACCGCATTGGAGCGATCAAAGAGTGGATCTGTGCTGCCGTTCGGATGATGGGCGACGTGGGCATAGTTGATCGCGGCCTGCCGTATCATCAGTTCCCGCTGGAGCGTGGTCATTGCATTTCTGCCTTCACCCCGTAGTTTCTTCGCTGCTTCAAGTTCTTCACCTTCCTGCAGTTGCTCCGTAAGCGACTCAAGCACAAGCCGGCAGGCGGCAACGACTTCCTGATAATGTCCTTGCAGCAAATGTTGTCGCGCCCGGGACAATTCCTTCTGTGCGTTTGTCACGGGAACGGCGGCGGCGAGCGGAAGTGGAATCTCGAACAGCAAGGTGGGGCCGTATCCACATACGTCAAGGAATTTCAGCCATTCGGACTGATTGATTCTGCACGTCACGTCGTCGTGAATGCGTTGCGCCTCGCCTGCATAAGTGATAACGCCACGCAGTCCGAGTGTGAGCGCGATATCGCCTCCGTTCCGAATGCGTTCGAGTTCTTCTATTGCCGCATTACTCAGAACCAACTGATACAGGGTTCCTATCGATTGGGCGTAGGGACCAGGTGTGAACGGAATGACCGTCTCCGGAACCGCGAACCCGACGAGCCGATTACCGTTGCCGGAAATGGTCTTAATGGGCGCATCCGCAAGTTCAACCTGCGGAGCGGGCTTGTCCATATCCCAATTTTTGACGCTGAAGTTGACCGAGACGAGAGCGCCGTAGCCGCCTATAGCGGAGCACCCATGCAAGCCCGAGAACTCTGCGTCGGCCACAATTCTGCTTATCCAGGAAATCGATGGCACATCTTCCTCCATTGCAAAGCGCGTAGATCGTGCGATCGGCGTACACGGAGCGCAGACCGCGGACAGTCTGCGGACTTTTATTCTACGACATCCGAATGACGCCCCGGCTACTCAAGAATTGCGGCAGGTAACCGAAACATTGCTGACCGTCACAGGCGGGCACGCGAACGGCCGGATTGGCCGATAAACAGCCGCCCATCCCCCTAAGCTTCTGCACCGTTGAATTGACTTGCTTCTCCCTGGCACTAGAGCGTTACTAGCGCCACCGCCACGGCTGTCGTGACGGACTACCAAGGAGAATCTCATGACCTCTAAATCCCCCGCCCCTAAAAGCAAAGCAGTTGCTAACCGCAGTGCTGCCAAGCCAACATCTGTAGCAACTAGAGCCGCCCCCAAGCGGAGTAAATCAACTACGACCACGCCCCTGGCCCCAGCACCCACCGGCAGCAAGCAATCCCAGCTCATTCACCTACTCAGTTCCGGAGCAGGTGCCACCCTCCAGCAAATGACTACCCTCACCGGTTGGCAACCTCACACCGTCCGCGGCACCATCAGCGGAATACTACGCAAGAAGCTTGGCCTTCAGGTTATCTGCTCGCCCCATCCTGAATCAGGCAAAGGTGTTTATCGAATTACCGGTACCGGAGCCTAAGGATGCCCTTAGGCTCCATCGATCTGGCTTCACTCCCGAAGCTAGATCGCCCTGTCTTGTTGGAGGCATGGACAACAGCCTTTGGCTCCCCTCCCCCACGCAACGTCCAGGCGAACTTTCTACGTTCAGCCTTGGCTTGGCACATCCAGGCTTCTTATACGAGTAAAGCGGGAGATTTCTCCAAGATCGCCAATCGACTTCTTAGCGCAGCTGGCTCTGGCGATGTGCTGTCCTCCGGCACACGTCTACTTCGTGAATGGCAGGGCAAGACCCACACAGTTACGGTCGTTCCGGAAGGGTTTTCTTATCAGGGTAAGGTCTATCGCAGCCTGACAGCGATTGCCCGGGAAATCACCGGGATGTCCTGGTCGGGGCCCAAGTTTTTTGGATTGCGGCCATGAAAGCAGTTTTGCCCTGCGCTATCTATACCCGGAAGTCGTCTGAGGAGGGGCTCGAACAAGGATTCAATTCATTGGACGCCCAACGGGAAGCCTGTGAGGCATTTGTTCTTAGCCAGAAAGCACTGGGATGGAAGGTACTGCCCACGGCTTACGATGATGGGGGCTATTCCGGCGGGACCATGGTTCGTCCTGCCTTGCGCCAGTTATTGACTGACATTGCCGCAGGGCGGGTCAAGATCGTGGTGGTGTACAAGGTCGATCGACTGACCCGCTCTTTGGCGGACTTTGCCAAACTGGTGGAGTTATTCGATGCCCAAGGAATATCCTTTGTTTCGGTCACCCAGCAATTCAATACGACCAGCTCCATGGGGCGGCTGACCTTAAACGTCTTGCTCTCCTTTGCCCAGTTTGAACGAGAAGTGACCGGGGAGCGGATTCGGGACAAGATCGCTGCGTCCAAGCGGAAGGGAATGTGGATGGGTGGGGTGCCCCCAGCGGGTTACCTCGCCCATGAACGCACGCTCGTGATTGAGGAGTCTCAGGCAGAGCGAGTGCGGGAGATCTATCGGCGCTATCTAACCCTCCGGTGCGTTCGACGCTTAAAGATTGAATTAGATCAATTAAGCTGGATCAGTCCGGAACGGGTCTCCCTAAAAGGGAATACGTCAGGTGGAAAACCCTTCTCTCGGGGGCATCTCTACAAGATGCTGAGTAACCCCATCTATCTGGGGAAAATTGCCCATAAGGGCCAACTTTATCCCGGGAACCATCCAGCCATTATTGATGAAGCGTGTTGGCAGGCGGTACAGGCACTGCTTGCGGAAAATACGCAGGGGACTCGAAATCGGGTCAAGGCGATCAATCCCAGCTTGTTAGCGGGGCTGCTGGTGGATGAGTCGGGCAATCGACTCGCACCAACCCATGCGCGCAAGGGGGCTCGCCGGTACCGGTACTACGTGAGCCAGGCTGTGCTAACGGAGGGTCGGGAGACAGCACCAGAGTCACTGCGTTGGCCTGCCCATCCTTTAGAGAATGCCGTTCTGGAAGCCATTGTCCAGTGGCTACGGGATGAGTCGAACTTGATGGCCTTCATGGAATATCGGGAAGCGGCTGAGGTAGTTCAATGTTTGCGCGGCGCAGCATCATTAGCCGATAAGCTCGGCAACGCTTCAACACCCGATCGGATTGAGGTGTTGAAGCGGATTGTGGCTGAGATCAGGGTATATGGGGATCGGCTTGAAATTGCGTTGAAGCTGGGAGGCTTGTGGTCTGGGGCTGAGATGGAGGAGAACGATGCTGTCGCGACCATCACGGTACCTGTCGCCTTAAAACGTGGTGGGATGGCCGTTAGGTTAATTGTGCGGGGCCAGACCGAAGCAGGCCAACTGGATGCCAAGCTGATCGGGCTGATGGCCCGGGCCTATGATTGGTTTGGGCGTTTGCGGGATGGGAAGTCTGAGAGTGTTCATGCCTTAGCCAAAGAAGTGAACTTTGACAACTCCTACGTGGCGCGGGTGGTGCAACTAGCGTTTCTGGCGCCGGATATCGTGGAACGGATACTTGAGGGAAGGCAGCCGATCACATTGAATGCGGCGCGCTTGATTCGGAGTGTGCCGCTCCCCTTTGAATGGGAGGCTCAGAGGGAGTTACTGGGGATCAGGAACTGATATCTCAGCAGATTCTTCGGATGAGGCCCGCTTCGCGGGCTTTTTTACGTTGAATGGTGATGGTCAGTCCCAAAAACTTGGACTGCTTATAGGGCCTACTGAGAATGGGTAGGATATTAAGGAGGAGATACTTGGAAAAGGCCCCAATTCTGCAGAACTGAGAATGGGGAATGCCGCGGAGGGCCGCCAACAGTGGGGGTGTCGGCAAAAAAGCGTGGTGTGGCTCGGTGAGAGCAGACTAAGTGGCGGAGAGGAAGGGATTCGAACCCTTGTGCCAAGTTTCCCTGACCATCCGATTTCGAATCGGCGCCGTTATGACCGCTTCGGTACCTCTCCGCAGGGCGCGGATTCTATCACCCACGGCGTGAAGCGGTCACTCAAGACTTTGGTCCACTCATGGCAAAATAGCGCTCCTTCATGACGGGGAGTATCCGTGCGGACTCGATCCCGGCTTGCCTTGTTGTTGACTGCCTTGACCGGACTGCTCGTCTCCTCTTGCGGCCAGGTTGGGCCACCGGAAAAAACCGGAGAATTGGTGGTAGCGCTGGTCGCCAGCCCCACGACCTACCAAGTGGACGAGGGTGGTGTCAGCGGTTTTGAATACGATGTCGTGAATGCCTTTGCGGAATCCCAGGGATTGCGAGTGCGCTATGTGCTCACCAAGGACAGGGAAGAGACCATTGATCTGGTCAAACGGGGCAAGGCGCATTTTGCCGCCGGTATCTCCATCGACGATCAGACCGACCTGATCTACACGCCCCCATTGCGCCGCGCGGAGCCGGTGCTGGTAAAGAACGCCGACGATCTTTCAACGGAAGACGGCGATCTGGACGGCAAAGAGGTAACTGTCTCTGCGGGTTCGCAGCAATCCTCTTTGCTAAGAAAGATGGCCGGGGAAGCCAAGCGTTTCATGGTGACGGAGCTTTCCGGCATACCGGAGTTGACCTTACTGGAGCAGCTCGCCGAGCGGCACCATGTGCTGGTGGCCACCGATTCTCTGCTCTACGCCCTGGCCGCACGTTCCCATCCAGAGCTGGAGGTGGCAGAGAAACTTCCCGGTAAGTTGGATTTCGCCTGGGCTTTTGCCAAGGACGCAACCGCACTGGCCGATAAAGCGAGGGATTTCATCACGGGACTGCGCCGGGACGGTGGACTTGCCCGCGTCCAAGACCGGTATTTCGGCTACATCAGCCGAATCAACACCCAGGGCATCAGCGACTTCATCGAGGCCCTGAACACCGACCTCACGCACTTAAGGAAACTATTCCAGGATGCCCAGGAAATCACCGGCATTGATTGGCGGCTGTTGGCGGCTTTGTCCTATCAGGAATCGAAATGGGATCCCCTGGCGACCTCTCCCACGGGAGTGAGGGGCTTGATGATGCTGACCGAAGACACCGCCGACCGGCTACGGGTGAACAACCGGCTGGACCCCAAGCAGAGCATCCTGGCCGGTGCAAAATATCTGGCGGATTTGCGCGACACCCTGCCCGACACTACGCTGGAACCGGATCGGACCTGGCTAGCCCTGGCGGCCTACAACCTGGGCATGGGCCATCTCAATGGCGGCAGGGCTATCGCCCAAGGCCTGGGCAAGGATGCCGACTCCTGGTACGAGATGAAGACGGTGCTGCCCCTGATGGCGCAGCCCAAGTACTACGCCCGGCTCAAATCAGGCCGGGCGCGGGGCGGCGAGGCGGTGATCATGGTGGAAAACATCCGCACCTACTACGACATCCTCAAGCGCTTTGAAGCGCCCTGGATTCCGCCCCTCAAATTCAAGCAGCGCTGAGCATCTCCAGACCGCCCAGGTAGGGACGAAGGACCGATGGTACGGTCACGCTGCCGTCGGCATTTTGGTAGTTTTCCAGGATCGCCACCAAGGTGCGGCCCACGGCCAAGCCGGAGCCGTTGAGGGTATGCACCAGTTCCGGCTTGTTCTTCTCGTTGCGGAAACGGGCCTGCATGCGGCGGGCCTGGAAGGACTCGAAATTGGAGCAGGAGGAAATTTCGCGGTAGGTGTTCTGCGCCGGCAGCCAGACTTCCAGGTCGTAGGTCTTGGCGGCGGAGAATCCCATGTCGCCGCTACACAAAGCCATCTTCCGATAGGGCAGTTCCAGCTTTTGCAGAATGGCCTCGGCATGGCCGGTGAGTTGCTCCAGCACTTCCCAGGATTTTTCCGGCGGGACGATCTGCACCAACTCCACTTTGTCGAACTGGTGCTGGCGGATCATGCCCCGGGTATCGCGGCCGTAGCTGCCCGCCTCGGAGCGGAAGCACGGGGTGTGGCAGACGAACTTGAGGGGCAGTGCGGCGGGATCGAGAATCACGTCGCGGACAATATTGGTGACGGGGACTTCGGCGGTGGGGATCAGATACAGCTTGCCGCCGTCGCCATGGGGCACATGGAACAGGTCCTCTTCGAACTTGGGCAACTGGCCGGTGCCGAACATGCTATCCGCATTGACCAGGTAGGGCGCATAAAGCTCGGTGTAGCCATGCTCGGTGGTATGCACATCCAACATGCACTGCGCAAGGGCCCGATGCAGGCGGGCCAGGTTGCCCTTCATCAGGGTGAAGCGGGAACCGGAAATTTTTGTGGCGGTTTCGAAATCCAGGCCGAGAGGCGTACCCACGTCCACATGGTCCTTGACGGGGAAATCGAAGTTGCGGGGCGTACCCCAGCGCAGCACTTCGACATTGCCGGTTTCATCCTTGCCCACGGGCACACTTTCGTGGGGCAGATTGGGAATACCGGCGACGAAGGCGTTGTAGCGTTGCTGTAGATCAGCCAATTTGCCTTCGTTGGCCTTGAGTTCGTCGCCGATACCCGCCACTTCGGCCAATACCGCGGAAGCATCTTCGCCCTTGCCCTTGAGCATGCCCACTTGCTTGGAAAGGCTGTTGCGCTTGGCTTGCAGTCCCTCGGTGGCGATCTGCACCGCCTTGCGCTCAGCCTCCAGGGCTTCAAAAGCGGCGGTATCCAGTTGCACGCCGCGAGAGGCGAGACGCTCGGCCACAAGGGCCAGGTTGCTGCGAAGAAGTTGAATGTCCAGCATGAAAAATCCTTAACGACCTTAACGATCTTGGCGACGCGACGCAGCAAATACTCTGACATCACATGAAGACAAAAAACCAAGGGCTTGTATTTGAAGGGAACCCGAGGAAATCACTCTAAGCCTTGAATTTTAAGCAGAAAAAGCAATACTTTCTTTATACGAAGAAAAAGATTTGTCCCCGCGAGGGTCGCCAACAGTGCGCGGGGCATGAGGAGAGCCGATATGCTGACAATGCAAGACTGTCTCGACTACAGCGACCTGAGTGAAGAGGAAATCCACATGGTCGCGCACCACGAACACATCCCCTATTCCGCAGCGGCACACCTTGCCTGCACTTTGGTGCAAGACAAGGCCGGTGAGAAACGTTTGCGCGACATACTGGCGGAAGTGGTCGGCGAAACCGAACACGAGGGGCGAAGGGAAGACCTTCAGGCCGCCCAACAGGCGCTCTACGATTACAACCAGCACCATCCCTGCCGCTAAGGTTCCGGCTGACAGGAGCTAGCCTCGGCTGCGTCCCGCCTTTGCGTCCAGGGCGCGCAAATGGGCCAGCTTGTCTGCGATCTTCTGTTCCAAACCCCGCGGCGTGGGTTCGTACCAGGACACATCGCCCATGCCTTCGGGCAAGTAGCTTTCTCCCGCGGCATAGGCTTCCGGCTCGTCATGGGCGTAGCGGTATTCGCTGCCATAGCCCAAGTCCTTCATCAATTTGGTGGGGGCGTTGCGCAAGTGTTCCGGCACCGGCCGCGATTTGTCTTTGCTGATGAAAGCGCGGGCCGCGTTGTAAGCCATATAGGCGGCGTTGGACTTGGGCGCGACGGCCAGGTAAAGCACCGCTTCGGCCAGGGCCAGCTCGCCTTCCGGGGAGCCCAGGCGCTCATAGGTTTCCACCGCATCCAGGGCAATGCGCAGGGCACGAGGATCGGCTAAACCGACGTCTTCGCTGGCCATGCGGATCAGGCGTCGCCCCATGTAGAGCGGATCGGCGCCACCGTCCAGCATGCGCACCAGCCAGTAAAGGGCCGCATCGGGATGGGAGCCCCGCACGGATTTGTGCAGGGCCGATATCTGGTCGTAGAAAGCGTCACCGCCCTTGTCGAAACGGCGCAGGTCGCGCGCCATGGCGGATTCAAGGAAGGCCGCGTCGATGCGTTCCACCTTGGCGGTGTGGGCCGCCGTCCGCATTTGCTCCAGCACGTTGAGCAGGCGGCGGGCATCGCCGTCGGCGTAACCGATCAGGCGGTCGCGCGCCTCGTCATCAAAGGCGATGTCGGCGAAGGCCTGGGCCTGGGCGCGGCTGAAGAGTTGCCGCAATTCGTCTTCGGACAGGCTCTTGAGCACATACACGGCAGCCCGGGACAGCAGAGCCGAATTCACTTCGAAGGATGGGTTCTCCGTGGTGGCGCCGATGAAGGTAACGGTGCCGTTCTCCACGTAAGGCAGGAAGGCATCCTGCTGGGACTTGTTGAATCGGTGCACCTCATCCACGAACAATAGCGTACGTCGGCCGTGCTGGGCCAAGGTCAACTCGGCCTGTTGCATGGCCTCGCGGATGTCCTTGACGCCGGAGAAGACGGCGGACAAGGCGATGAACTGGGCATCGAAGGCGTCCGCCGTCAATCGCGCCAGGGTGGTCTTGCCCACCCCCGGCGGCCCCCAAAGGATCATGGAGTGGGGTGTCTTCGATTCAAAGGCCAGGCGCAATGGTTTGCCGGGGCCGAGCAAATGCTGCTGGCCGATGACCTCATCCAGATGCTTGGGCCGCAGCAGCTCCGCCAAGGGCGCATGGGCCGCAGCATGGACCTGCGTGGCAGTAGCAAAAAGATCCGTCATTGAGCCTACTCGCCCACCACATCCGCCCCCTTGGGCGGCACGAAATGGAAAGTCCCGGCCCCCAGGGCGGGATTCACCTGAAAGCGGGTGAAACGCAACACCGTGGTCTGGCCGAAGTTGTCGTGGATTTCCATGGTCTGGGGAACATTGCCGGTCAGGCCGATGCGCACCCGCTGGAAGGAGGCATCCTGGCTCTTGGGCGTCGCTTCCACGAATTCCAGGCCGCCTTCAGCGCCGCCCTCGACCAGGTCGAAGTTCCGCTCCAGCCCTTCGCCCGCCAGCAACGCCGCCGGGCTGGCGCCCAGGGCCTTACCCAATTTCTTGACGGTGACTTGATTCAGATCCGGATCGAAACTCCAGAACTTGTCGCCATCGCTGACCAAGGTCTGGGGATAGGGTTTGTCGTAGATCCAGCGGAACTTGCCGGGCCTTTGCAGGGCAAAGCTGCCGGCCGATTGCTGCGGCTTGCGTCCTGATTTTGCGTTCACCGTCTGGGTGAAAGCGCCCTGGGCGGTATGGGCCTCGGCGAGGAAGGCCTTGAGCTGATCCAGGCCGGCGGCCTGGGCGGTTGCGGCGGCGAATACCACCGCCAGAAAGATTGGGGTACGGGTCATCATGACGGGATTATCCCCCAAAGGCGAACTGCGCCGCCCGAGTGCCGTCAGTCGGCCTTTTCCGCCACCAACACTTCCCGATTACCCGCCCCATTCATGGGCGACACCAGGCCAGCATGTTCCATGGCCTCGATGAGGCGGGCTGCACGGTTGTAGCCGATGCGCAAATGGCGCTGCACCAGGGAGATGGAAGGCCGCCGGGTCTGGAGCACCACGGCAACCGCCTGATCGTACATGGGGTCGCTTTCCGCATCACCGCTGGGCTCACCCAAGGCGCCGCCATCCCCATCTCCTGCCGGGGCACTGAGGATGTCGTCGATGTATTCCGGCTTGCCCACCTTGCGCAGATGATCCACCACCCGGTGCACTTCGTCATCCGCAACAAAGGCACCATGGACCCGATTGGGCAGGCCCGTACCCGGCGCCAGGTAGAGCATATCGCCCTGCCCCAGCAAGGCTTCGGCGCCCATCTGGTCGAGGATGGTGCGGGAGTCGATCTTGCTGCTCACCTGGAAGGCGATGCGGGTGGGGATGTTGGCCTTGATCAGGCCGGTAATCACGTCCACGCTGGGCCGCTGGGTGGCAAGGATCAAATGGATGCCCGAAGCCCGGGCCTTTTGCGCCAGGCGGGCGATCAGTTCTTCCACCTTCTTGCCCACCACCATCATCAGGTCGGCCAGTTCGTCGATGACCACCACGATATAAGGCAGGGTGGCCAAGGGTTCGGGGGATTCCGGCACCAGGGGGAAGGGATTGGAGATATGCTCACCGGCCTTTTCCGCATCGCGGATCTTGCTGTTGAGGCCGGCAAGGTTGCGCACCCCTAGGGCGGACATCAGTTTGTAGCGCTTTTCCATTTCCCCGACACACCAGTGCAGGGCGTTGGCGGCCTTGGTCATATCGGTCACCACTGGCGCCAACAAGTGCGGGATGCCCTCATAGATGGATAGTTCCAGCATCTTGGGGTCTACCATGATCAGGCGCACGTCCTTGGGTTCGGACTTGTACAGCAAGGAAAGGATCATGGCGTTGATGCCCACCGATTTGCCCGAGCCGGTGGTGCCGGCCACCAGCAGGTGGGGCATCTTGGCCAAATCGGTGACGGTGGGCTGGCCGGAAATATCCTTGCCCAGGGCCATGGCCAAGGGCGAGTTCATGCTGTTGTAGGCCTTGGAGCCGATGATTTCCTTAAGGCGCACCGTCTGCCGCTTCTGGTTAGGCAACTCCAGGGCCATGCAGGACTTGCCCGGCACGGTTTCCACCACGCGGATGCTCACCAGGGAAAGGGAGCGGGCCAGATCCTTGGCCAGATTGACGATCTGGCTGCCCTTGATGCCGGTAGCCGGTTCTATCTCGTAACGAGTCACCACCGGACCGGGATTGGCGGACAGCACTTTCGCCGTCACGCCAAAATCCGCCAGCTTGCGCTCGATCAATCGGGAGGTGAATTCCAGGGTTTCCGCCGCAGGCAGATCGTCGGGGTTATGCACCGGATCATCCAGCAAATGCAGGGGCGGCAGCGCCTCGCCTGGGGCATCGTAGAACAAGGGCGTCTGACGTTCCTTCTCCGCCCGGGCTACCGCCTTGGGCGCCACCGGCACGTCGATTTCCACCGGCTCGATCTTGATCGGCACCGGCGGATTCTCTTCGATCTTCTTGCGCTCCACCTCCACCACGGCTTCACGCTTTTCCGCCACGACCTTGCCGTAGCGGCGGTCCTGCCAGGTTTTCCAGAAGTGGGTAGCGCCGTACCAGGCCGTTTCCAGGCCGTAGCCCACCCGCTCGGCCAGGCGCAGCCAGGACAGCCCGGTGAACACGCTCAGGCCCACCGCCATCAGCACCAGCAGGATCAGTGTGCCGCCATCAAAGCCTAAATACTGGGTCACGATCTTGCCGACCTCGTACCCCAGCAGCCCGCCCGGGTTTTGCGGCAAGACGGACTTCAAACTCCAGAAACGCATGGCCTCAATGCCGGTGCTGGACAGCAGCAGGACGACGAATCCGGTCAAGGCGATCAGAAACGGGCGGCGGTCACCAGAAAGCAATCCTTCCAATCGCTGGTAGCCCCACGCCACCAGGAAAAACAGGAAGAGCACTCCCCACCAAGCGGAGAAACCGAGGAAATAGAGCAGCAGGTCGGCCAACCAGGCGCCAAAACGCCCGCCAGGATTGGCGACCCGCTCCGCCTGGACGGCATGGGACCAACCGGGATCGGCGGCATCGAAACCCCACAGGATCAGGGCGATGTACACCCCGGCGACGGCCAGCAGCAGCCAGCGCGCCTCGTTGACCAGGGCGACGATTTTCTCGGGAAGAGGCTGCACCGGCTCAGGGCGCAGAGAAGGAACAGCAACCATAAATGCACCAATCCACTACGGGTTAGTATCGATTATTACCCCCTGCCCCTCGGATTAAGGGGCAAACAGGAGCACGTTCGAAAGTCTTTTCCCGGCCTGGACCGGCATCTGGCTATTGGCCGAATTCACCATGCAGGACGATGCCGTCGGGCACCTCGTCCAATAAGCCCTGGCCGCGCAGGTCGGTCATGACCCGGCTGACCATCTCGCGGGAGGCGCCGATCATCTTGGCGATATCCTGCTTGGTCAGTTTCTTCTTCACGATGCGCTTGCCGTCGACATCTTCGGACAAGTCCAGCAACAGCCTGGCAACCCGACCAAAAACGTCCATCAAGGCCAGGCTTTCGATCTTCCGGTCGGCTTGGCGCAAGCGTTGGGCCAGGCCGCGCATGATGAAGATGGAAACGTCGAAATTCCCCATCAGGCAAGACTGGAAGTCGGCCTTGGCTATGGTCACCAGATCGCTGCTGTGGGTCGCGGTGACGGTGGCGGAACGGGGGTTGTTGTCCAGCACCCCCATCTCGCCGAACAATTCGCCGGGTCCCAGGATGGACAGGATAACCTCACGCCCTTCATCGTCGGACACCGACACCTTGAGGGAGCCATTCACCACGAAATAGATACTGTCCGTCCTGTCGCCTTCGCGAAGGACAACATTTCCCCGCGGCGCATGGCGCAGGGAAGCCACGCGCGCAATGGGGGCAAGCCGTCCTTCATCCAACGTGTCGAATATAGGCAAAGCACGAAGTACGGTGGTCGAAACAGCCATGGCTGATAGTCCGGGTTAATAGGTCAGGTTGAGAAGGCTTATGAAGTAGGCAAGTATAATGCCTATTATTTCAACAATATGTGAGACACGTCATGTCTACCACCGTTCGTCATTCTTCGCTGCTGATCCTCGGCTCCGGCCCCGCTGGTTATACCGCTGCCGTTTATGCCGCTCGGGCAAACCTGAAACCCGTTCTGGTGACCGGCCTCGCCCAGGGCGGGCAGTTGATGACTACCACCGACGTGGACAACTGGCCAGCAGATGCGGATGGCGTCCAGGGCCCGGAACTGATGGAGCGTTTCCAGAAGCATGCAGAACGGTTCAACACCGAAATCATCTTCGACCATATCCATACCGCCAAGCTGACGGAGAAGCCCATCCGTTTGATTGGCGATGCGGGCGAATACACCTGCGACGCCTTGATCATCGCCACCGGCGCCTCCGCCCAATACCTGGGCCTACCCTCGGAAGAGGCCTTCGCCGGCAAGGGCGTGTCCGCCTGCGCCACCTGCGACGGATTCTTTTACCGTAACCAGCCTGTGGCCGTCATTGGCGGCGGCAATACTGCGGTGGAAGAAGCCCTGTATCTGGCCAATATCGCCAGCCATGTCACCGTGGTCCATCGCCGTGACAAGTTCCGCGGCGAAAAAATCCTACAGGACAAACTGTTCGAAAAGGAGAAGGCCGGCAAGGTCACCATCAAGTGGAACGCTACCTTGGATGAAGTACTGGGCGACAAGAGCGGCGTCACCGGCATGCGGATCAAAAGCACCCAGACCGGGGCAACGGAAGACATCCAGGTGCAAGGGGTCTTCATCGCCATCGGCCACAAGCCCAACACCGATCTGTTCGCCGGCCAGTTGGAACTCAATAACGGCTACATCGTGACCCAAAGCGGTTTGATCGGCAACGCCACGGCCACCAACATTCCCGGCGTCTTCGCCGCCGGCGATGTGCAGGACCAGATTTACAAGCAAGCCGTCACCTCCGCCGCCACCGGTTGTATGGCAGCCCTGGATGCGGAACGCTACTTGGATGCCCTGGGCCACTAAATGAGCAAGCGGCGCGAACCTCCGGTGGATGCCGAGGATCGCGCCCTGTTCCGCGCAGCGGCGACGGGCGTCGTTCCCCTCGTTACCGATAGAGTGCTGCACGAATCGGTGCCGCCACCGCCCATTCCCCGTCAGCGTGCGCTGGATGAACAAGCGGCCCTGGACGAATCCCTTAACGGCCCGCCGCTTCTTGATCTCCACCTCGAAGGCGGCGACGAAGCGGCCTGGTTGCGCCCTGGTCTGGCAAGGAGCGTCTTGCGGGACTTGCGACGCGGTCGCTGGGTCACCCAGGATGCCCTTGATCTCCACGGATGCAATCGCGAAGAGGCTCGGTTGTTGGTGGTCGACTTCATGACCGGAGCCATCGCCCGAGGCTTGCGCTGCCTGCGCATCGTCCACGGCAAGGGACTGGGTTCACCAGGACGGGAGCCGGTGCTCAAAAAATTGGTGCACGGCTGGCTGGCACAACGCAATGAAGTGTTGGCCTTTTGCCAGGCAAGAGCCGCCGAAGGTGGCGCCGGTGCGGTGGTGGTGCTTCTTAAATCTCCCGGCAAATGATCCGAAGGCCAAAAAAAAAACGGCGCCAATGGCGCCGTTTTTTTCACCTTCCACCCAGCAATGGGTTCAGGAGATAGCTGCTCTACAACCGTGAGCGACTAGATTGCCGCTTCGTTGGTTTCGCCCGTACGAATACGTACCACCTGTTCCACGTTCATCACGAAAATCTTGCCGTCGCCGATCTTGCCGGTACGGGATGCCTTGACGATGGCCTCAATGGCGGCATCGACGCTCTCATCAGCCACCACCACCTCCACCTTGATCTTGGGCAGGAAGTCCACCACATACTCGGCGCCGCGATACAGCTCGGTATGACCCTTCTGCCGACCAAAGCCTTTGACCTCCGTGACGGTAAGGCCAGTAACACCCACCTCGGACAGCGCTTCGCGAACTTCGTCGAGTTTGAAGGGTTTGATGACAGCTTCGATTTTTTTCATATTCCGTTCCTCGTCCTGTTATGTCTGTCAGTACTCATCCTGATAACGGGATGTTATCGGATAACGCCAATCCTTGCCGAACCCCCGGCGAGAAATGCGGATACCCACCGGCGACTGGCGACGCTTGTATTCATTACGTTTGAGCATGCCCACCACCCGCCGTACCACTTGCTCATCCTGGCCTTGAGCCACCATCTGGCGCGGGCTCAGGTCCTGTTCCATATAACCCTGAATGATGGCGTCCAACACTTCATAGGGCGGCAGCGTGTCCTGGTCGGTCTGGTCCGGCTTGAGCTCCGCCGACGGGGGACGGATGATGATGTTCTTGGGAATTGCCGGCGACAAAGTGTTGCGATAGTGGCAGAGGCGGTAGACGAAGGTTTTGAACACGTCCTTGATGACCGCGAAGCCTCCCGCCATATCACCGTAAAGGGTGGCGTAGCCCACCGCCATTTCGCTCTTGTTGCCGGTGGTCAACACTATGCTGCCGGTGCGATTGGACAGGGCCATCAGCACCATGCCCCGAATCCGCGCCTGGATGTTTTCCGGCGTGGTATCCGCCCAGGCCGTGGGGGGAAGTCCGGCGAAAAGCGGCTCCAACATGGCTGCATAGGTTTCCATGGCTGGGGCAATGGGAATCTCGTCGTAGCGCACGCCCAAAGCCTTCACCATGGCACGGGAATCGTCCAGACTCATTTGCGCGGTATAAGGCGAAGGCATCATCACTGCACGTACTTTGTCCGCCCCCAGGGCATCCACCGCGACACACAGGGTCAAGGCGGAATCAATACCGCCGGAGAGACCGATGATGGCCCCCGGGAAACCGTTCTTGCCCAGGTAATCCTTGACGCCCATCTTGAGCGCGGCATACACCTGGGCCTCAATCGACTCTTCCACTGCCAACGCGCCGGGTTGGATTTTTCCGTCCTGATAATCCACCACTTCCAGCGCCTCCTGGAACATGGGCAGTTGATGGGTCAGGCGATGCTGCCCATCCAGCACGCAGGAAGCGCCGTCGAACACCAGTTCGTCTTGGCCGCCGACCAGATTGGCGTAGATCACCGGCATGCCTGTGGCACGAATGCGCTGGTTCAGTACACCGTAGCGTTCTTCCTGCTTGTGCATGTGGAAGGGCGAGGCATTCAACACCAGTAGGAGCTGCGCTCCCGCCCGGTGGGCCGCCTCCGCCGCGCCGCTCTCCCATACATCTGCGCAGATGTTGATGCCGCAGGCCACGCCTTTTACATCCACCACGCAAGGCGTATTGCCGGACGCGAAATAACGCTCCTCGTCGAACACCTCGTAGTTCGGCAGGTGGAATTTCCGGTACGTAGCCTCCACCTCGCCATTCCGCAGCAGGGAGGCGCAGTTGTAACGGGCCCCATCCATCTCGGCCGGATGCCCAACCACCGTGGGCAAAGGCAATTGCTCTGCCAACTCGTCCAATTGACGGGCGCAGGCCCGGTAGAAATCCGGACGCAACAGCAAATCCTCGGGCGGGTAGCCGCACAGGGCGAGCTCCGGCGTCAGCATCAGATCCGCGCCCTGATCCTTGGCCCTACGGGCAAAATCAAGTATCCGGGCGGCGTTGGCGGCCAGATCCCCTACTGTGCAGTTGATCTGGGCAATGGCGATTCGTAGTTTTGGCATTAAGCGAATATACCGTGCGGCGGCAGTGCTGAAAACAAAACGGCCCGCTGTGGCGGGCCGTCCTGGCTAAAGCAGCGCAACGCTCAAAACGCGGGCTTGTCGTTCGCCTTGTTATAGCTGTCTACACCGGACATGATTTCCTTCTTGGCGTCTTCAATATCGCCCCAGCCCTGAACCTTGACGAACTTGCCGGGCTCCAGATCCTTGTAATGCTCGAAGAAATGGGAAATCTGATCCAACAGCAGTTGCGGCAGATCGGAGGTGGATTTGACATTGCGATACATGGGGGTGAGCTTGTCCACCGGCACTGCCAGCAGTTTGGCGTCTTCGCCGGCCTCGTCCACCATCTTCAACATGCCGATGGGGCGGCAGCGCACCACCACGCCGGGGGGAAGGGCGAACTGGGTCACCACCAGAACGTCCACCGGGTCGCCATCGCCGGCGATGGTATGGGGGATATAGCCGTAATTGCAGGGATAGTGCATGGCGGTGGACATGAAACGGTCCACGAAAACGGCACCGGAATCCTTATCCACTTCGTACTTGATGGGATCGGAGTTCATGGGGATCTCAATCACCACGTTGAAATCATTGGGTAAATCCTTGCCGGAAGGCACTTTTCCGAGACCCATGGTCTTCTCCTCGAATAGTAAAAGCGTCAATTATAGAGAACCGTGCCTTACCGACACATGACATCTTTACGACCTTAGGCTGCCGAATCCTCACAAAGTGTTGACAGTCTTCCGCATTTAATTGAGAATGATTCTCACTAGATTAATGGATTAATTCTTAATACAGGGTATTGGGCCATGGACAGCAACGCCAAGCCGCCAGAACAGCGTGAAGCAGACTATCCCTCAGGCGAGGAGGTCGGCCTCTTGCTTTCCAGCCAGCAATTGTTGCAAGGCAGGAACGAAATTCGCATTGCCCATAGCGGTTGTATCTATTCCCTGCGGGTAACCCGCCAGGGCAAGTTGATCCTCACCAAGTAAGGGGAGCGCCTTTTTATGTATGTCTGCGTCTGCCAAGCCCTGACCGAAAAAGATGTTCATTCCGCCGTCGCCCAAGGGTGCAACTCCGTCCGGGAGCTGAAACACAAGTTGGGCCTGGGAGCCGAATGCGGTCGTTGCCTCTCCTGCGCCAAGGGCATGCTGCAAAACGGCACGACAAGTATTGTCGGCGCTGGCATCCAGCACCCCACCTGCATGACGGAATAACCCCGGAAGCATCCTTACCGGCCCTAAAAACCCCGCCTTCGCCCCTACATCGGACCGAAGACCCTTCAACCGGACTAGCCAGCGCGTCGCCAGCCATGTCCTCTAGCACCCCCATAGAGGAACTCATGGCACATAAACCTAAATACATCCCCACCGCTACGGCTGCGTTTCTTGCATTGTCCGCCTCCGGCTCCCTGTTCGCCCAGACCCAAAGCGACACCATCCTGCCCACGGTGACCGTGCGTGACAAGGCCGAGCGAGCCGACGACACCGGCTACCAGGGCGGCACCACCCGCGTCGGCAAGCTGCCCCAGTTGCCCAAGGACATTCCCCAGGCCCTGACCATCGTGCCGCGCCAATTGATGGACGACACCAACGCCAACACCCTGAAGGAAGCCCTGCGCAACGTATCCGGCCTGACCTTCAATGCGGCGGAAGGCGGCCGCGTCGGCGACAACATGAACCTGCGCGGTTTCTATTCCTTCGGCGACCTCTATCTGGATGGCATTCGCGATGTGGCCCAGATCAAGCGCGACACCTTCAACGACCAGCAGATCGAAGTGCTGCGCGGTTCCGCCGCCATGCTGTTCGGCCACGGCCAGGCCGGCGGCGTTATCAACCGCAGCAGCAAGGTGCCGATGATGCTGGAAACCGGCAGCGCCTCGGCCACCGTGGGCGATGCACCCTATGCCCGCCTCACCGCCGACGTGAATCAACCCGTCGGCGAAAACACCGCCATCCGCGCCGCCGCCATGACCACCCGGGGCGCCGAAACCACCCGGGACAACGTTCGCGTGAATCGCCAGGGCTTCGCCCCTTCCCTCCGCACCGGCATCGGCACCGACAACGAATTCCAGGTGAGCCTCTACCACGTGGATGTGCATGACACCCCCGACTACGGCATTCCCTTCAAGAACCTGCGCCCGGTGGATGTGCCCCAAAACCGTTTCTACGGCACGGAAAAGGATTTTGAGGACAACAACGTCAACATGCTGACCGGCACCTACACTCACCGCTTCGCCGACAGCAGCGAATTACGCACTGTGCTGCGCAGCGCCGACTACAAGCGCCGCCTGTGGACCACCATTCCCGGCTACAACGCCACCACCGACAGCGTCACCCGCCGCCCCAACGGCCGCGGCGCAGACGAATCCACCCTCACCAGCCAGACCGATTACACCCGCAAATTCGAACTGGGCGGCATGAAGCATGAAGCCCTGGCCGGCGTGGAACTGCTCAAGGAAAAATCCGACCGTTGCAACTACGACACCACCGGCCTCACCCTGCCGTCCCTGGCCCTGGGTGTCACGCCGGATAACAGCGCGTCGCCCTATGATGGGCGCGCCTGTTCCCTCTACGCCGGCGGCTATTCAGGCATGAGCTACGCCCTCTACGGCCAGGATGTCATGGAATTCCTCCCCGGCTGGAAGTTCCTGGCCGGCATGCGCCGCGACATCCTGCGGGAAACCATCACCAACGCCGCCGGCGGCGTGGCCACCACCAAGGGCAACCTCGACTACGCCGAGAGCAGCTACCGTACCGCCCTTTCCTGGCAGCCCGACGAATACCAGCACTACTACGCCGGTTACAGCGATTCCTTCAACCCAACCGCCGACCTCTACCAGTTCACCCCCACCCAGGCCGGCTTCCCCGCCGAACGCAGCAAGACCCTTGAAATGGGCGCAAAGTGGGAAATGTTCGAGGGCGACCTCTCCCTGCGCACCGCCCTTTACCGCGCCACCAAGACCTGGGAACGCAACACCGACGTGATGACCGCCTCCCTCGGTTCCATCCTCTCCATCAAACGCCACACCGACGGCCTGGAGTTCGAAGCCGCCGGCCGCATCAACAGCCGTTGGGAAGTGTTCAGCGGCGTCGCCTTCATGCGCGCCCTGATCGACGACCACCTCAACCCCGCCGCCATCGGCATGCGTCCGCGCAACACCCCGCCCTGGACCTTCAACCTGTGGTCCACCTATCGTCTCGACGGCGGCTGGCGCATCGGCGGCGGCGTCGAGGCCAAAGGGGATCGCCTGGCTTACGGCCTAGCCACCAACACGGCCGGCTATCGCGCCATCGCGCCCAATATCGCACCCTACTATGCCCGCCTCGACGGCATGGTGTCCTATGAACAAAAGGCCTACACCCTGCGCCTCAACGTGCTCAACCTGACCGACAAGTACTACTACGACTCGGTGTACGAAAACGGCGGCTTCGCCGTGCCCGGTACCCGCCGCACCTTCCAACTAACCATGGAATACAAGTACTGAGGCCCGCCCGATCGGGGCTGCGTCATCATGCCGCATCCCCGATCGATCCAGCCCATACCTAATCTTTAGCCGCCCCGTAGAATCCCCGCTCCGTATAAAGGCCCGCCATGCTGCTCCACATCCCCCAGGTTCTCAGTCGCGACGAAGTGAACCACTGCCGCACACTGCTGGCGGATGCCCAATGGGCCGACGGCAAGGTCACCGCCGGGAGCCAGGCGGAAAAACGCAAGAACAACTACCAACTGCCGGAAGAGTCGGCGGCGGCCAAGGAGTTGCAGAAGATCGTATTGGACGCCCTGGGGCGCAGCGCCCTGTTCTTCTCCGCCGCTCTGCCGAAGAAAATCTTCCCGCCCCTGTTCAACTGCTACACCGGCGAAGCAAACGCCTTCGGCAACCATGTGGACAATGCCGTGCGTACCCACCGCGCCACGGGCACCCATGTCCGCACCGATCTTTCCTTCACCCTGTTCTTCTGCGACCCCAACGAATACGAAGGCGGCGAGCTGGTGATCGAGGACACCTTCGGCCACCAACAGGTCAAGCTGCCCGCCGGCGATCTGGTGCTCTACCCTTCTTCCAGCGTGCACCGGGTCGAGCCCGTCACCCAGGGCGCGCGCATCGCCTGCTTCACCTGGCTGGAGAGCATGGTGCGCGAAACGGAGCGCCGCCGCCTGCTGTTCGAAATGGATGCCGCCATCGTCAAACTGCGTCAGAACAGCGGCGACACCGAGGACGCCGTGCGCTTCACCAGTTGCTATCACAACCTGCTGCGCATGTGGGCGAATACCTGATGGCGCCTTTCGAGCCCCTTGCCTTCCAGACCAGCCTGGCCCTTTCGGTGGCGACACGGGCGCCTGGCCGCTGGCGTGGCAAACTGCCTTGGGTGGTAGCCGCCACCCTGCTCCATGCCGCCCTGCTGACAAGCCTAGTCCTGATGCCCACTGAGCAACCGGTGCAAGCACCCACCCCCCTGGCGGTGGACCTGCTCTCTCCACCCTCCCAGGAAAAAACCAACACGCCGAAACCGCAGCCGCGCATCGAGAAACGCCAAGCGCCGCCGGTGCCCATCGCCAAGACGCCCACGCCCACGGCCCTCAGTACCCAAGCCCAACCCACGCCCCCGGCCGTGGAAGCGCTGCCGACCAAGGCCAGCAACACCCCAGCCCAGGCCACGCCCCAACCCGTGGTCCAGGCCCAATTCGACGCCGCCTACCTGAACAATCCCAAACCCGACTATCCCCGCATGTCCAAGCGCCTGGGAGAAACCGGCAAGGTGTTCCTGCGTGTCCATGTCCTCGCTGACGGCAACCCCGACCAGGTGGAACTGCGCACCAGTTCCGGCTTCACCCGTCTCGACAATGCGGCGCAGGAAGCCGTCAAACACTGGCGCTTCGTTCCCGCCAAGCAAGGCAGCGAGGCTATCGCCGCCTGGGTTGTTGTCCCCATCACTTTCAGTCTGGAGAATTAACCATGCCTTACAGTTTCGACTTCGGCGGCTTCTGGGCGCAAGGCGATTTCGTCGCCCACGCCGTGGCCCTGCTGCTGGCCGTCCTTTCCATCGCCAGTTGGTCGGTCATCCTGGCCAAAGGCTGGCAGATCTTCCGCCTGCGCCAGAGCAGCCCCCAGGCCCTGGAGGCCTTCTGGGAAGCCACCTCCCTGGATGACGCCATGGACAAGGTGGAGGCCGCCGCCCCCTTTGCCCTGCTGGCGAAGCGCAGCGCGGAAGCAGTCGCCCACTATGGCAGCCATGCCAAGGACGAAGCCCACCTCGACGCGCACCTGTCCGTCAGCGAACTGGTCACTCGTGCCTTGCGCCAGGGCATCAACCGCGCCGGCAGCCACCTGGAAAGCGGCCTCACCTTCCTCGCCTCGGTAGGTTCCACCGCCCCCTTCATCGGCCTGTTCGGCACCGTCTGGGGCATCTACCACGCCCTGGCCCGCATCGGCGCCACCGGCCAGGCCAGCCTGGACAAAGTGGCCGGCCCCGTGGGTGAAGCCCTCATCATGACCGCCGCCGGCCTCTTCGTCGCCATTCCCGCGGTGCTGGCCTACAACGCCTTCACCCGCGCCCTGCGGGTCATCAGCGCCGACCTGGACGGCTTCGCCCACGACCTGCACACCTACTTCACCATGGGCGGCCGCACCCGTCCCACCGGAAAGGAGTAAGCCATGGCCTTCGGCAGTTTCGGCGATAACGGCAAGCAACCCATGGCGGAAATCAACATGACGCCCCTGGTGGACGTCATGCTGGTGCTGCTGATCATTTTCATCGTCACCGCGCCCCTGATGAGCCAGTCCCTCAAGGTGGACCTGCCCCAGGTCAAGGCCCAACCCACCGACGCAAAACCCGATGTGATCCGCCTTGCCCTGGATGCAGGCGGCAAGCTCTACTGGAACGAATCCCCGGTGGCGGAAGATGCCCTGCTGGCCCGTCTTACCGAAGCGGCGGGCCACACGCCACCGCCGGAAGTGCATCTTTCCGCCGATAAGGAAACCCGCTACCAGCGGGTCGCCGAAGTCATGGGCGCGGCCCGGGAAGCGGGCATACAGAAACTCGGCTTCATTACGCTGCCGCCGATCAAGCATTAACCAAACGCCTCCCATTCCCCGCCAGCCACTCCCTCGCGGATAGCCAGCCAACGTCGAAATTTCTTCTATGGAGATTCGCTACCATGTCCGCGCCACACCTCAAGACCTCGCCTCGCCTGATTCCCTCGCTACTCGCCTGCTTGCTCACCGCGGGCCTCTCTGTTGCCCAGGGCGCCGTCCCCACGCTGGAGGAAAAGATTGAAATCCTGCAGCAAGAACTGGAGGAGCTGAAACGCCAAGTCGCCCAAAACCAAGCGGCGACCACCCGGCTTGCCAACAATACCGCCGGCAACACGGGTGGCGCCGGGAGCGGGAACGCCATTGCATCGGCTGGCAACAGCCTCGCCAGCAGCGCCACCACCATCGGCGGCTATGGGGAGTTGAGCTACAACCGTTACCGCAACAACAACACCTACGATAACCAGGCGGATCTCAACCGTTTCGTACTGTTCTTCGGACACCGTTTCAACGACAAACTACGCTTCATGTCGGAAATGGAGGTGGAACACGCCGTCTCCAGTTCCAGCGACCAAGGCGAAGCCGAAATCGAACAGGCTTACCTGGATTACAACCTCAACGACAAGCTCAACTTCAAAGCCGGCCTGTTCCTGATGCCCTTGGGCATCCTTAACGAAACTCATGAGCCGCCCACCTACTATGGGGTGATGCGCAACGAAGTGGAAACCCGCATCATTCCCAGCACCTGGCGCGAAGGCGGCATCGGCGTCTACGGTGAAGTGCTACCCGGCCTGCGTTACGACGTCGGCGTCACCACAGGTTTCAATGCCGCCAAGATCGACGACCCAGCCTTCGCCATCCGCGGCGGGCACCAGGAAATGCAGCTATCCAAGGCCAACGATCTCAGCGTCTACGCCGCTCTGAATTACCGCGCTCCCGGCCTGCTCCTGGGCGGCGGCGTGTTCACCGGCGGCACGGCACAGAAAGGAGCCAGCCTGGCCGACCCCACCGCGAAAGCCCTGCTCCAGAACTCCAAGGCGCGATTGACCCTGTGGGATCTGCACGGCAAATACAGCATCGGCGACCTGGACCTTCAGGCTCTATATGCCAAGGGCACTCTCGGTGATGCCGACACCGTGGCTGCTGCCATTGCCGCCCAGCAGATCGCCGACAGCACTGGGACAGGCATTGCCATTCCCAAATCCTTCTACGGGTGGTACGGCCAGGCGGCCTACCACCTCTGGCGCAGCGACGACATGGAGCTGATCCCCTTCGTCAGGTACGAACGCTACAATACCCAGAAGGAAGTCGCTGCCGGCTTTACCGCGAATCCGCTCAACGACGAACGCGCCGTTACCGCCGGTGCCAATTTCAAACTGCATCCCCAAGTCGTACTCAAAGCCGATTACCAGAAATTCCGCGCCGACCCCGGCAAGGATCGCTTGAACCTGGGTGTCGGCTACATGTTCTGACCGCAACACGGACCCGTTATGCTCCATCCCGGTATCGCTCGCCGTCTTCGCCTCACCTGGCTTTGCCTCGTGGCGGGCATCAGCATTCACGGCGCCTACGGTGCGGAGAAGGTGTACATGGAAGCGGCGGACTTCGCCGCTTCAGCCTTCTCCACGCCTTCTCCCCAAACCCACGTGCTCTGGCTGACGCCCGAACTGCGCGCCACCGCCGTCCGCATCCTCGGCCACGAACCGGCTCAGTTACGCCAGAAATATTGGAACGAAGGCAAAAAGACGGTTTGGATTCTGGAAGAGATCGGCAAGGAAGAAGTCATCACCGCCGGCTTCGTGGTGCAGGACGGACATATCGAGCAAACCCGGGTTTTAACCTACCGAGAATCCCGCGGCGACGAGATTCGCTACCCGGCTTTTCTCAACCAATTTCAGGGCGCGACCCTGGCGGATGACAATCATCTGAACCGACGTATCGACGGCATTTCCGGCGCGACACTGTCAGTCAACGCCATGGTTCGCATGTCGCGGCTCGCCCTTTATTTCGCCAAGATGGCTGAGGCCAAGTAAATGCGCCGACGGCCCTCACCCCTTGCCCGCTTCCTGCGCCACTGGCACACCCGCTTGGGCATAGGCGCCGCCGTCTTTCTGCTCTTGTTGGCATTGACCGGCTTGGTCTTGAATCACGGCGACACGCTGGGATTGGACCAAACAGAAATTTCCACGCCTTGGTTGATGAATTGGTACGGGCTTAAAACCGTGATTCCTGAAAACGGTTTTCGCTCCAACGGCGAAGTTCTAGTCGCCCAGGGAGACAACTGGGCGCTTAACGGAAAACGTCTCAAACAGGGCCATGGCGACCCCGTGGGATTTGCCGTCACCGCCGGCCAACACTGGGTGGCGACCGCCTCCGAATTGCTGCTCTATCAGGCCGACGGTCGGCTCATAGACCGGGTGGATGCGGCCTTGCTACCGACGACGCCCTTGCGGCACATCGGCATCTGGAAAGAACAGTTGGTATTGGATAGCGCCGGCGGATTCTTCAGCAGCGAAGACGGCATCTCCTGGCAGCCATTGCCCAAACAGGCAAAGGTAGCCTGGATCCGCCCCGACAGCCTGACCGATACCGAACGGCAGCAAGCCATGCCGCTGTTCAAACCACGGCTGCCGGTACTGCGCATAGTGGCCGACCTACACAGCGGGCGAGTTTTTGGCAGCTATGGCCCCCTGGCAACGGACACTTTGGCGATATTGCTCATCTTCTTCGCCATCAGCGGAAGCTGGCTCCATCTACGTAAAAAATGCCCCCCTGGTCACAGCCATTCCCCCAAATCACCTGTGCCTCTGGGTCAATAGGCCAGGCGTCACAGCCTGATCTTGAAACAAGCAAACAGGAACTGCTGATACGGACAAGCGCCCGGCTCCGTGCTAATGGCGGGAGGCGCTTTCGGCCAGTTCGCGAATGCGCTGCACCGTATCAATACCGGCAGCCTCGTAGGCCTGGCGCAAATAATCTGCATAGCCCGCGTCCTCGGTTTCATGGCCGCTGGCGAACATGGTTTCGTAGAGAAAGCGAAGGAACAGCCGTTCCGGCTCCGGTTCTTCGATGGTGATGGTGAGCAAACCACCACCGTGGTGGGCCGAGGGTGGGGTATCGAAACGCACCCAGGTTTCCGCCTCGAAGGTCACTCGATCCCACACTTCCACCTCGCCCCAGCGCAACGCCCGCTCCACCATGCCCTCGCTGCGGCGAACGATGCGGCATTCGTCGAGACCGGGCAGGAAAGGCCGGGAATCCTCCACCCGCAGCATCAGGCCGGCCCAGAGCTGGGCACGGGTCAGGGGAATGAGAAAGGGAAGCTTGGGGTCGTTGATTTCGATCAGGTGTTCGAAGCGCATGGCGGAGCAAAAGAAATGGTCATGGTTCATTATGCCTTGCACTGCGTCATACCGACCTCGGCACCGGTAGAATCGCCTCCTTGTGCAATCCTGACCGCCGTCAACCATGGCCGACGCCCCCAATCCCGAACACAAACCCGCCAACTTCCTGCGCCATATCGTCGAACACGACCTGGCCCAGGGCATCTACGCCGGCCGTCGCTGGAGCGGCAAGCCAGCCTCCGGCCCGGAACAACAGGCGGGTCAGCCCGACCCGGCCAATATCCGCACCCGTTTCCCGCCGGAACCCAACGGCTACCTGCACTTCGGCCACGCCAAATCCATCCTGCTCAATTTCGGCCTGGCCCGGGACTACGGCGGCGTCTGCCACATGCGCTTCGACGACACCAACCCGGAGAAGGAAGACCAGGAATACGTGGATGCCATCCTCGATTCCGTGAAGTGGCTGGGTTGTTCCTGGGACGCTTTCGGCCAGGGCCACCTGTTCCACGCTTCCGATTATTTCGACTTCATGGTCCAGGCCGCCGAAGCCTTGATCGAGGCAGGCCATGCCTATGTGGACAGCCAAAGTGCCGAGGAAATGCGCGCCAATCGCGGCACCCTGACCGAAGCAGGTAAAGACAGCCCCTACCGCAGCCGCAGCCCGGCCGAGAACCTGGACCTGTTCAAGCGCATGCAGGCCGGCGAGTTCCCCGACGGCGCCCATATCCTGCGCGCCAAGATCGACATGGCCGCGCCCAACATCAACCTGCGCGACCCGGCCATCTTCCGCATCCGCCACGCCGAGCACCACCGCACCGGCGACCGCTTCTGCGTGTACCCCATGTACACCTACGCCCACCCCATCGAGGATGCCCTGGAGAACATCACCCATTCCATCTGCACCCTGGAGTTCGAAGACCAGCGCCCCTTCTACGACTGGATCCTGGAGCGCATCGCCGACTGCGGCCTGCTGGCCCGGCCGCTGCCCAAGCAGTACGAATTTTCCCGCCTCAACCTGACCTATGTGGTGCTGTCCAAGCGCAAGCTGATCCAGCTTGTGGAAGAAAAGCATGTGGAAGGCTGGGACGACCCGCGTATGCCCACCCTGGTGGGCGCCCGCCGCCGTGGCTTCACGCCGGAGGGATTCCAGTTGTTCAGTGAGCGCATCGGCGTCACCAAGTCCGATTCCCTGATCGACATGAGCGTGCTGGAAGACTGCATGCGGGAAACCCTCAACGAGTCTGCCCCGCGCCGCATCGCTGTGCTCGATCCGGTGAAGCTGATCCTGGACAACGTGCCGGAAGATCATGAGGAATGGTGCGAGGCGCCCAACCATCCGCAAAAGCCGGAACTGGGGAAACGGCCGGTGCCCTTCAGCCGCGAATTGTGGATCGAGCGGGAAGACTTCGTCGAAACCCCGCCCAAGGGCTTCTTCCGCCTCTTCCCCGGCAATCTGGTACGGCTGCGCTATGGCTTCGTCATCAAGTGCGTCGGCTGCGACAAGGATGCCAACGGCAACATCATCGCCGTGCACGCCGAGCTGCAGCCCGACTCCAAGTCCGGCACCCCGGGCGCCGATACCTACAAGGTCAAGGGCAACATCCACTGGCTCAGCGCCAAGCACGCCTATCCCTGCGCTGTCCGCCTCTATGACCGCCTCTTCGCCGTGCCCGCCCCCGGCGCCCGCCGCGAGGGGGATGCGGAAGGGTTGGAGCGGGACTTCCTCGACGACCTCAATCCCCGTTCAAAGCAAATCATCAGCGCCCAACTGGAGCCCTCCCTCAAGGAAGCCATGGCGGAAGACCGCTTCCAATTCGAACGCCACGGCTACTTCGTCGCCGACCGCAAGGATTCCAAGCCCGGTGCTCCGGTCTTCAACCGGGCGGTGA
This sequence comes from Rhodocyclaceae bacterium, assembly GCA_003963315.1. Classification (GTDB taxonomy): domain Bacteria; phylum Pseudomonadota; class Gammaproteobacteria; order Burkholderiales; family Rhodocyclaceae; genus AWTP1-18. The sequence goes on from RXJP01000112.1 coordinate 27,595, forward strand.
CGCTGAAGGACTCCTGGGCCAAGGGCCACTGATCCATGACGGCCCGGCAGGCATCCTGGTTGCCCCTGGCCGTCATCGTCGTCGCCCAATTGCTGGGCACCTCCCTTTGGTTCAGCGCCAACGCGGCAGCCCCGGATCTGGCCCGGGCCTGGGGTCTGGGTTCGGGCCAGATCGGCACCCTCACCAATGCCGTCCAGGGCGGCTTCATCCTGGGTACCCTGGGCTTCGCCGTCAGCGGTCTGGCGGATCGTTTCGCCGCCAGCCGCATCTTTGCCGTCAGCGCCTTGGTTGGTGCCTTGGCCAACGCCGCCTTTGCGCTGTTTGCCGATGGCATCACCAGCGCCGCCCTGTGCCGATTCGTGGTGGGCCTGGCCCTGGCCGGCGTCTACCCCCTGGGCATGAAACTGGTGGTGAGTTGGGCGCCGGAGCGGGCCGGCCTGGTGCTGTCCTGGCTGGTGGGCATGCTGACGCTGGGTACCGCCCTGCCCCACGGCTTACGCGCGCTGGGTAACGGTGCCAGTTGGCAGGCGGTGGTGCTGGCTTCATCCGCCTTGGCCCTGTTGGCGTCCCTGCTGATCCACTTCCTCGGCGACGGCCCGCACCTGAAACGCCCGCTCCACCCGCCCCGCCTCAGTTTCGGCCGGGTATTCCAATCCTTCGCCCTGGCAGACTTCCGCGCAGCCGCGGGGGGCTACTTCGGTCATATGTGGGAGCTGTACGCTTTTTGGACCTTGGTACCCTTGTTGTTGACCACCGCGCACCTCGCGTCCAGGCTGGGCTTTGCCGGCCCGGGGGCAACGCCCGCCTTGGCCTTCGCCATCATCGCCATCGGCAGCCTGGGTTGCATCCTCGGCGGCTATGCCAGCCGCCGTTGGGGCAGCGCCCGTGTCGCAGCCCTGGCTTTGGCGCTCTCCGCCCTATGCTGCCTGGGCTTCCCCCTGGTCGCCGATCTGTCTTCCTGGCTCACCCTGGCCGTGCTGCTGCTCTGGGGTCTGGCGGTGGTGGCCGATTCGCCACACTTCTCCGCCCTCTCGGCCCGCGCCTGCCCGCCGGAGAACGTCGGCAGCGCCCTTTCCATCCAGAACAGCATCGGCTTCGCCATCACCTTGGTCGCTATCCAGCTCACCACCAGCGCGGTAGACCTGTGGGGCGCTAAAATCGCCTGGTGGCTGCTGCCGGGCCCCTTACTCGGCCTCTGGCTGCTGCGCCCCTTATGGCGTCGCCCTTTCCCGTCCAGTCCTTCCACAGGAACCCCATGAGCTTCATCACCACCCTCAGCGCCGCCTGGCGACAGCGCAACAGCCTGCTTTGCGTCGGCCTCGACCCCGATCCGGCCAAATTCCCCGCCCACCTGCAAGGGCAGCCCGGCGCCATCTCCGAATTCTGCAAGGGCATCGTCGATGCCACCGCCGATCTGGTGTGCGCCTTCAAACCCCAGATCGCCTACTTCGCCGCCCATCGGGCCGAAGATCAATTGGAAGACCTGATCGGCCATATCCACGCCGTACACCCTGGCGTACCGGTGATCCTCGACGCCAAACGCGGCGACATCGGCAGCACCGCCGAGCAATACGCCATCGAAGCGTTCGAGCGGTTCAAGGCCGACGCCGTGACGGTGAACCCCTACATGGGCCGCGACTCGGTGGAGCCCTGGCTGGCCTGGAAGGACAAGGGGGTAATCCTGCTTTGCCGCACCTCCAACCCCGGCGGCAGCGATCTGCAATTTCTCGACGTGGGTGGCGAGAAGCTCTTCGAACGGGTGGCCCGTCTGGCCGGCAAGGACTGGAATACCACGGGCCAGATCGGCCTGGTGGTGGGCGCCACCTTCCCCGCCGAAATCGCCCGGGTGCGTGAGCTCACCGGTGACATGCCCCTGCTGGTGCCCGGCATCGGCGCCCAAGGCGGCGACATCGAAGCCACGGTCAAGGCCGGGCGGACGGCCGCGGGCACCGGCCTGATGATCAACTCCTCCCGCGCCATCCTTTACGCCGGCAAGGGCGAGGATTACGCCGCCGTCGCCCGTCAAGCCGCCCAGGACACCCGGGACGCCATCAACCGTTACCGCTAGCCGCCCCTTGCTGCTCGACACAAAAACCACCCTCGCCTACTACGTCCTCACCAGCCTTACCCTGGCGGTGTTGCTGTTGGTGGCCTTTCGCGGCCGGTTCACGCCGTCATTGCGGCTGTGGCTGGCCTGTCTGGGCAGCCAGGCCCTGGGCTGGTTTTTCATCTCGCTCCAGGACCTGCCCTTTCCTTGGCTGACCACCGGCGCGGGGCCGGTCATGGTGAGCCTGTCCTACAGTTTTTTGATCTACGCCGTGATGACGTTCTATGGCTGCAAGGCGCGCCGCCACTGGCCGCTTTGGCCGGTGCCCCTGTCCATTGCCGCCGTCGTGGTCTGGCACAACGATGCGTCTTTGCGGCAGATGGCCATCAATCTCATCTTCGCCATCCAGCTCTCTTCCGGCGCCGTGTTCATCATCAGCCGCCGCGACCCCCACCGCGGCCTGCGTTGGCTCATGGGCACCAGTGCGCTGGTGGCCTGCGTCCTGCTGTTCATCCGCGTCCTGTACCTCGCCGAACACCGGGACAGCATTCCCGGCCTGCTCCAACCCAGCCTCTTCCAGTCCTTGACCTTCAGCATCGGCTTCGTGCTGCGCCTGGTCTTCACCGTGGGTTTCCTGTTGCTCATCGAAGTCCATCGCTATGACGAACTCACGTGGCTGGCAGCCAGGGATTCCCTCACCGGCGTCTACAACCGCCGCACCTTCATCGAGCTGGCGGAGGCCGAGCTGGCCCGCAGCGCCCGTTACAAACTCCCGGTCGCGCTGCTGCTCATCGACCTGGACCACTTCAAGCAGATCAACGATACCCATGGGCACCAGGCCGGCGACCTCGTGCTGAAGCAATTCCCCGAAGTGGCGGAACGCTGCATGCGCAGCCACGATTTCCTGGGCCGCTATGGCGGCGAGGAATTCTGCGTGCTCGCCCCGGATACCGACGCGGAAGGGGCGGCCACGCTGGCGGAGCGCCTGCGCCAAGGATTGGCCGAACACACCCTGCAACTTCCCGACGGACGGTCCGTTCACGTCAGCGCCAGCATCGGTGTGGCATGCCGACGGGGCGACGGAAACACCAGCCTGGACGAGCTCCTGTCCGCGGCCGACAGCGCCCTCTACCGCGCCAAGGATGGCGGTCGCAACCGGGTGGTGGTGGACGGTCCCGCCTGATCGTCGCCATGGCTGCCCGGACCATCCGGATACACCGCGAGGCGCCTGCCCAGCCGCCGTCCGGCGCCCCCTGCAATGGCTGCGGCGTCTGTTGCCTGGTCGAAACCTGTCCGGCGGGACGCATGCTTTTCCGCACCCGCCAAGACCCCTGTCCGGCCTTGCTGTGGCGAGGCTTCCGCTACGATTGCGGTCTGGTGGCGACGCCCGCCGACTTCATAGGCTGGCTACCGGCGATGCTGGCTGGCCCGGCGCAAACCCTGTTTCACCGGTGGATAGCCGCCGGCAAGGGCTGCGACTGCGATATCGAGTTGGAACACTGACGGGGTTCCGCTGCGGGCAAGGACGGCTAGGCCTCGTCCTCATCGCCACCCTACAACTGCGCAGGGGG
>RXJP01000120.1 GCA_003963315.1 Rhodocyclaceae bacterium
TTGATTATCTGGGCGAGGAATCCCTCAACCATTTCGAGGGCGTGCAAGCCATCCTCAAGGATGCCGGCATCCCCTACAAGATCAACCCGCGGCTGGTGCGCGGCCTGGACTATTACAACCTCACCGTGTTCGAATGGGTCACCGACCAACTCGGTGCCCAAGGCACCGTCTGCGCCGGCGGCCGCTACGATGGTTTGGTCGGACAACTGGGCGGCAAGCCGGCGCCCGCCTGCGGCTTCGCCATGGGGGTGGAGCGTCTGCTGGCCCTGTGGCAGGACCAGGGCTACGAACACAGCAAGCCGGTCCCCGACGTGTATGTGGTGCACCAGGGTGAAGCCGCTGCCCGTCATGCCTTCCGCACGGCAGAATTGCTGCGGGATGCTGGTTTCGCTGTGCATCTCCATTGCGGCGGCGGCAGCTTCAAGTCCCAGATGAAAAAAGCGGATGCGTCCGGCGCAGCCCTGGCTGCCGTGATCGGCGATGATGAAGCGGCCGCCAACGAGATCAGCCTCAAGCCCCTGCGTCTTGACGAAGCGGCCCGGGGCAATCCGGAAAATGCCCAACGCCGGGTGGCGCTGGATCAGGCGGCCGAGGCGGCCGCCGAATGGATTTTAGGTTCGGAAGAATAATCAGAGCGCAAACAAGCGCAGGAGATGGCAATGGCAGTCTATGACTTGGAAGAACAGGAACAGCTCGACGAACTGAAAACCTGGTGGAAGATGTACGGCAATCTGGTGACGGCCCTATTGGCCGTGCTGGCCTGCCTTGCCGTGGCATGGCAGGGTTGGAACTGGTACCAGCGCAGCCAGGCCGCCGAGGCCAGCGCCATCTACGCCGGCATCGAACGCGCCGCCGGCAATCGGGATCCCAAACAGGTACGGCAACTGGCGGGGGAGTTGATCGACAAATTCCCCCGTACCACCTACGCTGCCATGGCGGCCTTGCTTTCGGGCAAGGTTCAGGTGGAAGCCAACGATGCCAAGAACGCTCAGGTGCAGTTGCAGTGGGCGGCGGACAACGCCAAGGATGAAGCCCTGCGGGACCTGGCACGGCTGCGTTTGGCTGCAGTCCTCCTCGACGAGAAATCCTACGATGCGGCCTTGAAGGCGATTTCCGGCGATGCGTCCGCCGCCTTCACCGCCCGCTTCGCCGAATTGAAGGGCGATATCCTTGCCAGCCAGGGCAAGAAGGACGAAGCCAAGACCAGCTACGAAGCCGCCCTGGCTGCGGTGGACAAGCAGGAGAAGGAAGGCGCTGCCGGTCAGCACCGCGCCTACCGCGACATGCTGCAAGCCAAGCTGGATAGCCTGGGAAGCGCCAAGTGATGAAACGCACCGCCACCCTTGCCGCCTGCGCTGCGACGCTGACGCTCGCCGGCTGCTCATCCCTGGATTCCCTGAATCCCTTCGGTTCCAAGCCCGATCCCCGTACCCAGCCTGCACCTCTGGTCGCTTTGGACAACAAGGCGACCGCCACCAAGGTGCTGTGGAACGTGTCGGTGGGCAGCGCTGCTCCCTATGTGCTTTCCCCCGCCGTGGCCGGGGAGGCGATTTTTGCTGCGGCGGCTGACGGCACCCTGGTGCGTATCGAGAACGGCCGCCAGCTCTGGCGTATCAATGCCGGCCAAAAGCTTTCCGGCGGCGTCGGCAGCGACGGTAAAGTCGTCGTGGTCGGTACGGCCAAGGGTGACGTACTGGCCTTCAAGGCCGATACCGGCGCCGCTGCCTGGCAGGCCAAGGTGACCTCGGAAATCCTGTCTGCGCCCCTGGTGGCGGATAACTTGGTGGCAGTGCGCAGCGGCGACTCGCGTGTCTACGCCTTTGACGCCAATGATGGAAAACGGCGCTGGGTCTATCAGCGCACGACGCCGGCCCTCAGTTTGCGGGCGGCCACGGGCATGGTGGCTGCGCCTGGCGCCATCCTGTCCGGCTTTTCCGGCGGCAAGCTGGTGGCCATCGCCACTAATAACGGCGCGGCGGTTTGGGAGGCTACCGTGGCCCTGCCTAAAGGCTCCACCGAACTGGAGCGGGTTGCCGATATCACCAGCCGCCCCGTCATCAGCGGTCGAGAAGTCTGTGCGGTGGCCTACCAAGGCCGGGTAGCCTGCTTTGACGCGGGCAGTGCCCAGACCCTCTGGGCCCGCGATGTATCCTCCTTCTCCGGCATGGACGTGGACAGCCGCAATGCCTATGTCAGCGACGACAAAGGCAACGTCCAGGCCTACGACCGGAAATCCGGCGCCAGCGTCTGGAAGCAAGACAAATTGATCAATCGCGGCCTGTCCCGCCCCATGGTCATCAGCAACTACGTCGCCGTGGGCGATGCCCTGGGCTACCTGCACCTGCTGCGCCGGGAAGACGGTTCCATTGCCGGGCGCGCCGCCTTGGACGGCAGCGCCGTGGCCGCAGAACCCATACGCGTGGGGGATGCCGTGCTGGTGCAAACCGTCAATGGCAACCTGTATGCCATTAGCCTTGAGTAAGCGGTAAAGCATCGATGAAACCAACCCTCGTTCTGGTGGGCCGTCCGAATGTGGGCAAGAGCACGCTGTTCAATCGTCTTACCCGCTCCCGGGATGCTTTGGTGGCCGATCAGCCGGGGCTGACCCGGGATCGCCATTACGGCCATGGCCGCCTGGGCAACAAGCCCTATCTGGTGGTGGACACCGGTGGCTTCGAACCCCAAGTCAAGGAAGGCATCGTCCATGAAATGGTGCGTCAAGCCGAGGCCGCCATCGCCGAAGCGGATGTTCTGTTGTTTATCGTGGATGGCCGCACCGGCCTGACCCCCCAGGACAAGGTGATCGCCGACCGCTTGCGCCGCGCCGGCCGGCCGTTGCACCTGGTGGTGAACAAGGCCGAAGGGATGGAGCGTTCCATTGTCGGCGCCGAGTTTTACGAACTCGGTTGTGGCGACCCCATGGTCATCTCCGCCGCCCATGGCGACGGCGTGCGCGAACTGATCGATGTCGCCCTGGAACCCTTTCCCGATGAAGACGCGGATGCCGATGCCCTGCGCGGTCCCCGCGTCGCCATCGTCGGTCGGCCCAATGTGGGCAAGAGCACATTGATCAACACCCTGCTCGGTGAAGAGCGGGTGATTGCCTTCGACATGCCGGGCACGACCCGGGACGCCATCGAGATTCCCTTCGAGCGCAACGGCAAGCATTACACCTTGATCGATACTGCCGGCCTGCGGCGCAAGGGCAAGGTATTCGAGACGGTGGAGAAGTTCTCGGTCATCAAGACCCTACAGGCCGTAGAAGAATCCAACGTCGTAGTGCTGATGCTGGATGCCAGCCAGGACATCTCCGACCAGGACGCCCATATCGCCGGTTTCTGCATCGAGGCAGGCCGGGCCCTGGTGTTGGCGATCAACAAATGGGATGCCATCGACGATTATCGCAAGCAGCAGGTCAAACAGGATGTGGCGCGAAAGCTCAACTTCCTCGGTTTCGCCACCACTCACACCATCTCGGCCCTGGCTGGTCACGGCATTGTCAGCGTGCTGGGTTCAGTGGACAAAGCCTATGCCGCGGCCATGGCCAAACTGCCTACGCCCAAGCTCACCCGGGCACTGCTCAATGCCGTGCAGAAACAGGCGCCTCCGCGCCACGGCCTGTTCCGGCCCAAGCTGCGTTATGCCCACCAAGGGGGTAGCAATCCGCC
>RXJP01000142.1:0-1119 GCA_003963315.1 Rhodocyclaceae bacterium
CGTTGGCCTTGACCGCCAGGATCAGGCGGATCTTGCCGGCGTAGCCATCGGGCGCCATGGCTTCCAGGATCAGCGCGACGGCCTCGCCGCCGAGGTGGGCACGGTAAAGCACGGTGGGCTCTTCCAGGCCCAGGGCTGCCGTGGCGGGCAGGGTGATGGTGTCCTTCAACAGCTCGTTGTCGTAGCGGTCCCGGGGTAGCACGGCGTCGATCAATTGCAGTTTTTCCGCCTTGGCGCTGGCCTCGATGGCGGGTTTGGTGGCGAAGTAGGTGGCCGCCATCAGGGCGGTGAAGGCCACGCAGTACCAGAGCAGGATCACCGCGGTGCGGGTGGAAATGCGGAAGATGGAGGTCTCGCCGGGGGGCGGAATGTCCTCGGGGGTAAGGGTGGGCACGGCGCCCGGATCCTGGCTCATGCCTTCCCCTTTTGGTCGGTTTTATGGCCGAATACCGGCGGCTGGGTGGCCATGTCGATCAGCGGTACGCAGATGTTGAGCAGCATGACGGCGAAGGCGATGCCGTCCGGATAGGCGCCGAAGACGCGGATCACCCAGGTGAAAAAGCCGATGCCGGCAGCGAAGATCAACTTGCCTCTGGGCGTGGTGGCGCCGGACACCGGGTCGGTGACGATGAAGAATGCCCCCAGCAAGGCGCCGCCGCTGAACAGGTGGAACAAGGGGCCAGCGTACTGTTCGGGATTGATGAGGTGGGCGATGCCGGCCATCAGGCTCAGCACGGCGAGGAAGGCCACCGGCATGTGCCAGGTGATGAGGCGTTGTTGCAACAGGTACAGCCCCCCCAGCAAATAGCCCGCCGACACCCATTCCCAACCCTTGCCGCCCAGGTAGCCGAAGCTGGCGCCGCTGCCGAAGACGCCGGACACGGTGGCTTGGGCCTCAGCCGTGTGGAGGGCGGTACGCAAGGCATCCAGGGGCGTGGCGGAGGCGATGGCATCCAAATGCCGCTCGCCGAAAATCAGGCTCCACTGGGCTGCGAAATCGGTGAACCCCGAAGCCGTGGCAACCCCGGGCCATTGGGACATGAGCTGGGGATAGCAGACGATCATCAGGGCGAAGGCCGCCATGGCGGGATTGAAGGGGTTCTGCCCAAGGCCGCCGTA
>RXJP01000142.1:1169-3709 GCA_003963315.1 Rhodocyclaceae bacterium
TGACGACGATGGCGAACAGGGCGCCCACCACCACCAACCACCAGGGGCCGATAGGGGGAAAGGTGAGGGCGATCAGCCAGGCGGTGACCAGGGCGGAGCCGTCGCCGAGGAACAGCCAGAGCGGTTTCTTGCGCAGGTTCAACATCAGTGCTTCGCCGACCAGCGCGGCGGCGGAAGCGAGGGCCAACTGAATCAGGATGGCCGGTCCGAAGAACCAGACATAGGCGGCGATGCCCGGCAGGAGCGCTGCCAACACCCGCAGCATGACGCTACGGACGCTGGCGGGTTTGAGCAGGTAGGGCGAGTTGTTGAGCATGGTCACTTGTCCCCGCTGCCGGAGGTGAGGTTTTCCACCTTGGCGTGGAGGGCTTCGGCTTGATCGATCTGGGCTTGCTGGGCCGGTGTCAGGCCTTCGGTGTTGGCTGGCTTGACCTCGGCCTTCTGGGCTGCGGCCCGGGCCATGGCGGCGGCGATCATGGCTTTTTTCGGGTCTTCCTCGCCAGCGGCGGCAGCGGGTGCCGCGGTGGATTCAGCCGCGAGTTTGGCCTTGGTCTCGGCGGCCTTGGCGGCGAGGCGGGCGGCTTTTTCTTCCTTCTCCCGTTCTTCACGGTACTGGCGGAATTCAAAGCGCTCCCGGGCCGCATCGGCGGCTTCTTTTTCCCGTTCCCTCGCCCAGATTTCCGACTTGGCGAAACGGTAGTAATCCACCAGGGGAATGTGGGAAGGACAGACGAAGGCGCAGCAACCGCATTCGATACAGTCGAACAGGTGGTATTCCTGGGCCTTGCCGAAAATCTTGGCCTTGGAGTACCAATACAGTTCGAACGGTTGCAGATCGGCCGGGCAGGCCTTGGCGCATTCGCCGCAGCGGATGCAGGGCATTTCCGGTTCCGGGGCCGGGAACAGGCTGGGGCTGCCCACCAGGACGCAGTTGGTGGCCTTGACCACGGGCACCTCGGCATTGGGCATGGCGAAGCCCATCATGGGGCCGCCCATGATGATGCGGTCGGTACCGGGCTTGGCTTTGGCCAGGGCGATGACGTGGCTCATGGGCGTGCCGAACAGCACTTCGTAGTTGCGCGGCGCCTCCACATTGCCGGCCACGGTGACGATGCGGGAAACCAAGGGCCGGCCCAGCTCCAGGGCTTCATGGATGCCGTAGCAGGTGCCGGTGTTGAAGCACTGCACGCCGTAGTCGGTGGACCGCTCGCCATGGGGCACTTCAATGCCGGTGAGGACACGGATCAACTGCTTGGCGCCGCCGGCGGGATAGCGGGTGGGAATGGGCACGATGCTGATACCGGCGGCCTGGTCGCCCAAGGCCTGGACCGTGGCCTGCATGGCAGCGATGGCCTGGGGCTTGTTGTCCTCGATGCCGACCAGGGCCTCTTCCGCCTGGAGCAGGGTCTTGAGGATGATCACGCCGCGCAGCACGCCTTCGGGGCGTTCCCGCATCTGCATGTCGTCGCAGGTGATGAAGGGTTCGCATTCGGCGCCGTTGACGATCAGGGTCTTGAGCTTGCCTGCCTTGCCGGGATTGACCTTGAGATGGGTGGGAAACACCGCGCCGCCCAGGCCCACCACACCGGCATCACGCAGGTGGTCGCGCACGGCGGTGGGAGGCATGTCGCGCCAAGGCACGGGTTGGGCCTCGATCCATTCGTCGCGGCCGTCGGGTTGAAGCACCACGCACAGGGAGGACAGGCCCGAGGAATGGGCCATGGTGCGCATTTCCACGGCCTTGACGGTGCCCGAGGTGGAGGCATGGACGGCGGAGGACACGTTGCCGTCGGCATCGCCGATGCGCTGCCCCTTCTTGACCGTATCGCCGGCCTTGACCAGGGGGCGGGGTGTGCCGCCCACGCTCTGGTGCAAGGGGATCACCAACTCGGCAGGCATGGGCACCTGGCCGATGGGCTGGGTGGTGGAGTCGGTCTTGTGGGTGGCGGGCTTGACGCCGCCGTTGAATTTGAACAACTGGCGCAGCATGGTCAGGCGACTTTCTGCTGCACGTTAAGGGCGAATACCGGGTACTTCCATTTCCAGGTTTCCACGGTTTCGCCAATGGGCACCATGGCGATGCAATTCACCGGGCAGGGCGGCACGCAGAGTTCGCAGCCGGTGCACAGCGGGGCGACGATGGTGTGCATCTGCTTGGCGGCGCCGACGATGGCATCCACCGGGCAAGCCTGGATGCAGAGCGTGCAACCGATGCAGGTGTTTTCATCGATGAAGGCGACGCTCTTGGGTTTTTCCACGCCATGCTCGGCGGAGAGGGATTTGACCTCCCGTCCCAACAAGTCGGCCAATTTACGGATGCCTTCCTCGCCGCCGGGCGGGCACTGGTTGATTTCCGCCTCGCCGGCGGCGATGGCCGTGGCGTAGGGCTTGCAACCGGGATAGCCGCACTGGCCGCACTGGGTCTGGGGCAGGATGGCGTCGATCTTTTCCACCAGGGGATCGCCCTCGACCTTGAATTTGACCGAGGCGTAGCCCAGGGCCGCGCCCAGCACGATGGCGCCCAGAGCCATGACGAGAAT
>RXJP01000011.1 GCA_003963315.1 Rhodocyclaceae bacterium
CGAAGCGGAGCAAACCTGCCGAAACGGCGGACGATGCAACGCCGACCCCCAAGAAAACCACCCGCAAGCCTGCCGCGGCCAAGGCCGAAGCGGAGGCGCCAAGCAAGCCCGCGCCGCGGACAAGACGCAAGGCCGCCCCCTAGGCGATGCGATTCCTCATTGCCGCGGTGGGGACAAAAATGCCCGGCTGGGTGAACGAGGGTTACGCCGAATTCGCCAAGCGTATGCCGCGGGAGTTGCCCATCGAGCTTTTGGAAGTGAAGGCCGAGCCCCGCAGCGAGGGCAAGCCGGTGGAGGCCATGATGGCCGCCGAGGCCACCCGCTTGCGCGCCGCGTTGCCGGGCCGCTGCCGGTTGGTGGCCTTGGATGAAAAAGGCGCGGAACTGACTACCAAAAATCTGGCGGAGCGCATCGAACGCTGGATGGGGGAGGGGGATGACATCGCCTTCCTGATCGGCGGGCCCGATGGCCTGGATGCGGAATTGAAGGCGGAAGCCAAGGAGAAGGTACGTCTTTCCGGACTCACCCTGCCCCATGCCCTGGTGCGTCCGTTATTGGCCGAAGCGCTCTACCGCGCCGTGAGCGTGATTCGCGGCCACCCTTATCATCGCGAGTAAACACCCATGAACCCTCTCGATTCCCGCATCTACCTGGCCTCCCGCAGTCCGCGCCGCCGCGAGCTGTTGACCCAGATCGGCCTGCGTTTCGATCTGCTGCTGTTCCGTTCCGGCGGCCGCAGCGATCCGGAGGTGGACGAGTCGGTGCAGCCCGGCGAGAACCCCGACACCTACGTGGTCCGGGTGGCCAAGGCCAAGGCCGCCTTCGGCGCCCGGGTGATCGCCATGCGTCATTTGCCGCCGCGCCCCGTGCTGGCGGCGGACACCACCTTGGACTTCGAGGGCGAGGTCATCGGCAAACCCACGGACGAAGCCGACGCGCGGAATATCCTGGCCCGGCTTTCCGGCAAGACCCATCGCGTCCTGACCGCCATCGCCCTGGTGGAGGGTGACCGCCTGGTGCACGCCACCAGCGTCAGCGAAGTTCGCTTCCGCGATTTGGATACCGAAGAAATCCGGCGCTATGTCGCCAGCGGCGAGCCCATGGACAAGGCCGGCGCCTACGGCTTGCAGGGCAGGGCTGCCATGTTCGTGGCCGAAGTGAAGGGGTCGCCCTCGGGCATCGTCGGCCTGCCCCTGTGCGAGACCTCGCAACTCCTGAAACAGTTCGGTCTTCCTGTGCAGTCATGACCGAAACCTTCCTCATCAACTTCACCCCCCAGGAAACCCGCGTCGCCCTGCTGTTGCAAGGCGTGGTGCAGGAGCTGCACATCGAGCGCACCGGCAGCCGGGGCATCGTCGGCAACATCTATCTGGGCAAGGTGGTGCGGGTGCTGCCCGGCATGCAGTCCGCTTTTGTGGACATCGGGCTGGAGCGCACCGCCTTCCTCCATGTGGCCGATATCCGTGATCCGCGCAACGGCGACCACGATCCGCGGCCCATCGAACGCATCCTCAGCGAAGGCCAGCACCTGGTGGTGCAGGTGCTGAAGGATCCCATCGGCACCAAGGGCGCCCGGCTGTCCACCCAGATTTCCGTGGCCGGCCGCCTGCTGGTGTACCTGCCCCACGACAAGCACATCGGCATTTCCCAGCGCATCGGCGACGAGGAAGCCCGGGAGCGGCTGCGTTCCCGCATCCAGGGCCTGCTGCCTGGCGACGAGGAAGGCGGCTTCATTGTCCGTACCGTGGCCGAGGACGCCACGGACGAAGCCCTGGCCGCCGATATCGCCTACCTGCGCCGCTTCTGGAACGAGATCCGCAACCGCATCCAAACCAGCAAACCACCGGCCGCCATCTATGAGGACCTGACCCTGGGGCAGCGTGTGCTGCGCGACCTGGTGACCCACGAGACTTTCCGCATCCTCATCGACTCGCGGGAGAATTTCCAGAAAATCTCCGCTTTCGCCCAGGAGTACATGCCCCAGGTAACGCCCCTGCTGGAGCACTACACCGGCGAACGGCCGCTGTTCGACCTGCACGGTGTTGAGGACGAAATCGAGAAGGCCTTGGCGCGGCGAGTGGAACTCAAATCCGGCGGTTACCTGATCATCGACCAGACCGAGGCCATGACCACCATCGACGTGAACACCGGCGGCTATGTCGGCGTGCGCAATTTCGACGACACGGTGTTCAAGACCAACCTCGAAGCGGCCCAGACCATCGCCCGCCAATTGCGCTTGCGCAACCTGGGCGGCATCATCATCGCCGACTTCATCGACATGGAGTCCGCCGATCACCGCAACGCCGTGTTGGACGAACTCAACCGCGCCCTGGAGCGCGACCATACCCGTATCAGCGTGAACGGCTTCACCGCCCTGGGCCTGGTGGAAATGACCCGCAAACGCACGCGGGAATCCCTCGCCCACATCCTCTGCGAGCAATGCCCCACCTGCGGCGGCCGGGGGCAGATCAAGACCGCCCAGACCATGTGCTATGAAATCCTGCGGGAACTGCTGCGGGAAGCACGCCAGTTCAATGCCCGGGAACTGCGCTTGGTGGCGGCGCCCACGGTGACCGACCTGTTCCTGGAAGAGGAATCCCAGTCCCTGGCCATGCTCTCGGACTTCATCGGCAAGCCCATCTCCCTCCATGCCGAATCCAGCTACAACCAGGAACAGTTCGACATCGTCCTGCTTTGAAGCCCGCCGTCCTCTCCGGGCCGCCTTTTCGTCCAAAGCGAGGCGCGTGTACTTTCTATAACTAAAGGTATAGATTTCGCCTTGCCGGAAAGTGATTCCGCAAACAAAAACGAGAAACGCCGTTTCCACTTCTGAGAGGGGCCGATACCATGACTGTATCCAAACGCTTGTTGATCCTGGTAATGGTCGCCAATGCGGCCCTGCTCCTGGTGGCCGCCTTGGGGCTGTGGCAGATGGGCCGGGTCTACGAGGCGGCTAATTACGGCAATATCAATACGGTGCCCAGCATTCTGGCCTTGGACAAGGCGACGCTGGCGCTGGGGCATCTCCGGGTGCGCATTTATCGCCATGTGTTGAACGTGGAGGATGCGGCCAAGGAAGCGCTGGCCGTAAAAATCAAGGCCGCCAAGGACGAGCTGAATCAAGCCTTGAAGGAGTACGAGGGCCTGCTGTCCGACGATGAGGACAAGCGCCTGCTGGAAGCGGACAAAAAGGCCCTGGCCGAGTACTTGGTTGATGCGGATAGCGTTGTTGCCGTTTCCACCCAAAACCTCCATGACGAAGCGTTGAAGCAGTTGACCGCTGGGGCGGTTAAAGCCGAGGCAGTGAATGAAGCCTTGGCGGCGCATATGAAATACAACGTGGATCTTGGCGCAAAGTCTTCCGCCCAGGCAGCGTCCACCAAGCAAATCGCCGTTTGGCTGGCATTGGGTATTTCAGCCGCAGCCTTCCTGATTGTTACCGGTCTGGGCGTGCAGATTCACACCAGCCTGGTGACCCGTTTAGCGGAAGCGAACGGACTGGCGGAGCGTGTCGCGGGAGGCGACCTGACGGCTGGCG
>RXJP01000156.1 GCA_003963315.1 Rhodocyclaceae bacterium
ACAGGTGGCATGCTTCATGCGAATGCCTTGGGTATGGTTCGGAGGCACTTCTATGAGTAAAGCGTACGACGAAATGCACCTTGACGCGGAAACCCTGCGTCCCCACTACGCAAGCTACGCCCAGTGGCTGGCATCCACCCCCGAGGAGATCATCGCCCGCAAGCGGGAAGAAGCCGATCTGGCCTTCCACCGGGTCGGCATCACCTTCGCCGTGTATGGCGAAGAGGCCGGTAAGGAGAGGCTGATCCCCTTCGACATCGTGCCCCGCATCATTCCCTCCCATGAATGGCAAGTCATGGCGGCGGGCCTCAAGCAGCGGGTCAAGGCCCTCAACGCCTTCCTCCACGACATCTACCACGACCAGGAAATCCTCAAGGCCGGACGCATTCCCAAGGAGCAGGTCCTCGGCAACGAACTGTTCCGCAAGGAAATGGTGGGGGTCGACCTGCCTTGTCAGGTCTATGCCCATATCGCCGGCATCGACCTGGTACGGGCGGGGAAGGGCGAGTATTACGTGCTGGAAGACAACCTGCGCACGCCCTCCGGTGTCTCCTACATGCTGGAAGACCGCAAGATGATGATGCGGCTCTTCCCCGAATTGTTTTCCCGCCAGGCCATCGCGCCGGTGGAGCATTACCCCGACCTGCTGCTGGAAAACCTCCGCGCCGTGGCGCCGGACCATATCCCCGAACCCACGGTGGTGGTGCTGACCCCGGGCCAGTTCAACAGCGCCTACTTTGAACATGCCTTCCTCGCCCAGCAAATGGGGGTGGAACTGGTGGAGGGCAGCGACCTCTTCGTCGCTGAGGACGGCGTCTTCATGCGCACCACCCAGGGCCGCAAACGGGTGGACGTGATCTACCGCCGCATCGACGACGATTACCTCGACCCCCTGGCCTTCAAGAAGGATTCGGTGCTGGGCGTGCCCGGCCTGTTCAGTGCCTACCGCAAGGGTCAGGTCACCCTGGCCAACGCCGTGGGCACCGGCATCGCCGACGACAAGGCCATGTATATCCATGTGCCGGAGATGATCCGTTTCTATTGCGGCGAAGAACCCATCCTCTCCAACGTGCCCACTTGGGAACTGGCCAAGCCTGATGATCTCAAGTACGTGTTGGAACACCTGCCCGAGCTGGTGGTGAAGGAAGTGCACGGCTCCGGCGGCTACGGCATGCTGGTGGGGCCCACCGCCAGCAAGGAGGAGATCCGCCTGTTCCGCGACAAGATCGTCGCCAATCCTTCCAACTACATTGCCCAACCCACCTTGTCCCTGTCCACCTGCCCCACCTTCGTCGAAAGCGGCGTGGCACCGCGCCATATCGACCTGCGGCCCTTCGTCCTCTCGGGCAAGGACGTCACCCTGGTGCCCGGCGGCCTTACCCGCGTGGCCCTGAAGGAAGGCTCCCTGGTGGTCAACTCGTCCCAAGGGGGCGGCACCAAGGACACCTGGGTTTTGGAGAACTGACATGCTTTCATCCACCGCCGACCACCTCTACTGGATGGCCCGCAGCATGGAGCGGGCGGAGAACACCGCCCGCATGCTGGACGTCACCTACCGCATGTCCCTGCTCAAGCACGGCACCCTGGAGCCGGCCCAGGAGTGGAGCGCCATGCTCAACATCAGCGGCCTGCACTACGAATTCAACGAACGCTTCCCCGAGGTCAATGCCGACAACGTGATGCGCTTCATGGTGCTGGACGAGGACAACCCGTCCAGCATCTACAACAGCCTGCAGTCGGCCCGGGACAACGCCCGCACCGTGCGTGGCACCATCACTTCCGAAATGTGGGAAGCCCTCAACTCCACCTGGATCGAGGTCAAGAAAATCCGCGAGAAGGGCATCGCCGCCCACGGCGTGTCGGACTTTTTCGAATGGGTGAAAGAGCGTTCCCACCTGTTCCGCGGCATCACCTACGGCACCATGCTGCGGGACGACGCCTTCCGCTTCATCCGTCTCGGCACCTTCCTCGAACGGGCCGACAACACCGCCCGCATCCTCGACGTGAAGTACCACATCCTGCTGCCCAGCCTGCAGGACGTGGGCGGTGCCGCCGACTACTACCAGTGGGGTGCGCTGCTGCGTTCCGTGTCCGCCTTCGAAACCTACCGCAAGGCCTACAAGGACGTAATCACCCCGCGTCGGGTGGCCGAATTGATGATCCTGCGCGGCGATATGCCTCGTTCCCTCCACGCCTGCATCGAGGCCCTGGACGAACAGTTGATGGCCATCAACGGCCCCCGTTCCGGCGAATTGCTGCGTCAGTCCGGCCTGCTTAGGGCCGAATTGCGCTACGGCCGTATCGACGACATCATCGCCCAGGGCCTGCATGAATACCTGACCCAGTTCGTGGCCAGGATCTACGCCATCGGCGACCAGATCAACACTACCTATTTCTGGCCTTCAGACGACTGATTCCCCCGTTTCATGGACTTGCCGATCCCTCCGGCTTCCGATAAGGTGCGCGGTCTTCCTTTGCCCGTCCCTGCGGAGTTGTTTTTATGACCTACTGTGCTGCCACCATGCTCGACGCGGGTATCGTGTTCGCTTCCGATTCCCGCACCAACGCCGGTGTGGACAACATCTCCACCTTCAAGAAAATGAAGGTGTTCGAGCGTCCCGGCGACCGGGTGCTGGTGACCCTGTGCTCCGGCAACCTGGCCATCACCCAGGCTACCCTCAGCCACCTGGAAAGCGTGATGCGTCGGAACGACGGTTCGCCCCACCTGTTTTCCGTGGCCTCCATGTACGACGTGGCCGAGCTGATCGGCAACGCCCTGCGCGAAGTGCGCCACCGGGATGCCCCCTTCCTGCAACAAAGCAATGTGGACAGCGGCGCCAGCTTCATCGTCGGCGGCCAGATTGCTGGCGAAGAGCAGCGCCTGTTCATGGTGTACGCCGAAGGCAACTTCATCGAGGCCACCGCCGAGACGCCTTATTTCCAGATCGGCGAAGTCAAGTACGGCAAGCCCATCCTGGACCGGGTCATCTCCGCCGGCACGTCGTTGGAAGAGGCGGTGAAGTGCGTGCTGGTGTCCTTCGATTCCACCATGCGTTCCAACCTGTCCGTGGGCCTGCCCATCGACCTGCTTTGCTACGAGAAGAACAGCCTGGCGGTGACCAAGGTGCGCCGCTTTGATGAGAAGGATGAGTACATGCGCAACCTGCGCTCCCAGTGGAGCGAAGGGCTGCGCAAGGTTTTCGGCAGCCTGCCCAATTTCGAGTGGAACTAGGCCGCGCTGATTCTTCCTGCTGAAGGAGGGCGGCGCGGCATTTGATAAGGAACACCATGACGATCCGCGTCGCCCTCAATCACCAGACCCACTATCGCTTCGACCGTCCGGTCAAGATCTGGCCCCACGAAATCCGCCTGCGGCCCGCCGCCCATAGCCGCACGCCCGTGAGCGGCTACTCCCTCAAGGTTTCCCCCGAAAAGCACTTCATCAACTGGCAGCAGGATGCCTTCGGCAACTGGCTGGCCCGCCTGGTGTTCCCCGAGCCTTCGGACTACATCGACATCGAAGTGGACCTGGTGGCCGACATGACGGTGGTC
>RXJP01000075.1 GCA_003963315.1 Rhodocyclaceae bacterium
TAGATGCAGTTGATGTCCTTGGGGATCATGTTGCGGACGAACTCCAGCATTTCCGCCTTGCCGCGCCGCTCCAGCTCGCTTTCCAGTTCGTAGGCCTTGTCGAAATGGTCCTCGATGGCCCGCTTGCTGCGGCCAGTGACGAAGATCATGTCGGTGATGCCTGCTGCCACCGCCTCTTCCACCGCGTATTGGATCAGGGGCTTGTCCACCACCGGCAGCATTTCCTTGGGGCTGGCCTTGGTGGCGGGCAGGAAACGGGTGCCCATGCCCGCCACGGGGAAAACGGCTTTGGTGACTTTTTTCATGACAACACGAGGGTACGGAAAGTGGTTTTTATGGCTGGCTTAGCCGGCACAGTAACGGTTGGCGACGGCGCCCTGCACCGCCATCAACGCCCATAGGGGTCGGCCAGGCGCACGATGTCGTCCTCGCCAAGGTAGCTGCCGGACTGTACCTCGATGATCTCGAGAGGCACTTTGCCGGGATTGGAGAGGCTGTGGCTTTGCCCGAGGGGGATATAGGTGGACTGGTTCTCCGACAGCAGCAGCGTTTCTTCCCCGCAGACAATCCGGGCCGTCCCCCTGACCACCACCCAATGCTCGGCGCGGTGATAGTGCATCTGCAAGGACAGGCTGGCGCCCGGCTCGACCACAATGCGCTTCACTTGGAAGCGATCCCCCTCCGCAATGGCATCGAAGTAGCCCCAGGGACGATACACCTTGCGATGGGTAGCCACCTCGCTACGCCCAGCCTGCTTCAGTCGGGCGACGATCCGTTTCACCTCCTGCGCCCGACCGCTTGCCGCCACCAGGACGGCGTCGGCTGTCTCCACCACCACCACACCCTCGAGTCCTACGCAGGCCACTACCCGACCCGACGAAAATACCAGCGAATTGCGCACATCCTCGAGCAACACATCTCCACTGAAGGTATTGCCGCTGACATCCTTGTCCCGAGCCGCCAACAAGGCATCCCAGGCCCCCAGATCGGACCAGCCCGCCATCAGGGGCACCACCGCGGCGGGAGATGCGGACGCATCAACCGTCAACGGCTCCATCACCGCATAATCAATGGAGTCCGAAGGGCAGGCGAGAAACGCCAGGCGATCAACCCGCAGGAAGTCGCCGTCGCGGCTCGCGCCACGATAGGCATCCTTGCAGGCGGCATGGAGGTCGGGGGCATACTTCGACAATTCAGCCAGCCAACGCCGGGCACGCAGCATGAAAATGCCGCTATTCCAGAGATAGTCACCGCTGGCGACGAAAGCGGCAGCCGTCTCGTGGTCGGGTTTTTCAACAAAACGCTCGAGACGGCGGCCCTTTCCGTCGGACAGAGCCCCTCCCAGTTTCAGGTAACCGTAACCCGTCTCCGCGCGATCCGGAACTATGCCGAAGGTGACCACCGTGCCATCGGCGGCCACCTCGGTCGCCGTTGCAACCGCCTGGAGAAAGGCCGCCTCATCCCCAATCACATGGTCCGCCGGCATCACCAACAGCAGGGGGTCATCCCCTTGCTCGATGGCACGGAAGGCGGCCAGGGCCAACGCGGGTGCGGTGTTACGGCCCTCGGGCTCAAGGATCAGGGCCGCCAAAGGACAGTTCGCCCGGCGAAACTGTTCGGCGGTGATGAAACGGTATTCCTCGTTCGCCACCACGATCGCAGCGGCCACCCGCCCGGGCCCCGCGTACCCGCCCAGGCGTAGCGCTGTGGCCTGAAGCAGCGAGGCATCCCCAATCAGGGGCAACAACTGTTTGGGATGGTTTTCCCTCGACAGGGGCCAAAGACGTGTTCCCGCCCCACCACAGAGAATGACCGGTTGAATCACCTCCAATCCCGGTATCACGCCCAGCGGATCGTTCACGGAAACACCTCGGCATTGGCCAAACTTTCTCCTTGCGCATCCTTGGCTGAAAGCAGCGGCGAGCATTCCACGGGCCAGCGGATGTTCAAGGTATCGTCATCCCACCGGACGCAACGCTCATGCTCCGGCGCCCAGTAATCGGTGGTCTTGTAGAGGAACTCGGCACTCTCCGAGAGCACTAGGAAACCATGGGCGAAACCGGCCGGGATCCAAAGTTGACGCTTGTTCTCCGCGGAAAGGTGGATGCCCTCCCAACGACCGAAGGTGGGGGAGGACCGACGCAAATCCACCGCCACGTCGAACACCTCCCCATGGGTGACGCGCACCAGCTTGCCCTGGGGTTGGCGAATCTGATAGTGAAGCCCGCGCAGCACCCCTTGCGCCGACCGCGAGTGGTTATCCTGCACGAAGCTGACCGACAGGCCGGTCCCTTCAGAGAAGTGGCGGGCGTTGAAGCTCTCGAAAAAGAAGCCCCGGTTGTCGCCGAAGACCCTGGGTTCCAAAATCAGCGCGCCGGCCAGCGATGTCTCAACGACCTTCATGGCTCAGAAAACCCTTTCCTTGAGCAGACCAAGCAGATACTGGCCATAAGCGTTCTTGGCCAGCGGGCGGGCCAGGCGCTCCAGATCGGTGTCACCGATCCAGCCATTGCGCCAGGCGATCTCCTCAGGCGCAGCGACCTTGAGGCCCTGCCGCTTTTCCAGGGTGGCGATGAATAGCGAAGCCTCGATCATGGATTCGTGCGTCCCCGTATCCAGCCAGGCATGGCCACGCCCCATGACCACCACCTCCAACGCCTCCCGCTCCAGGTAGATGCGATTGACATCGGTGATCTCCAGTTCCCCCCGTGCCGACGGCTTCAGCCCGGCGGCGATGTCGATCACCTGGTTATCGTAGAAATACAGGCCGGTGACGGCATAGCGCGACTTGGGCTGGGCCGGTTTCTCCTCCAGGCTGATCGCGCGTCCTTGACGGTCGAACTCGACCACGCCATAGCGTTCCGGATCGTGCACCGGATAGGCAAACACGGTTGCCCCACCGGCCTTGGTGGCCGCCGAGCGCAGCAAGGGAGCCAGGTCGTGACCATAGAAAATGTTGTCACCCAACACGAGCACGGAATCGTCCCGGCCGATGAAGTCCCGGCCGAGGATGAAGGCTTGGGCAAGGCCGTCCGGGGAGGGCTGAACCGCGTAGCTGAGACTGAGGCCCCAGTTGCTGCCATCACCCAGCAACTGTTCGAAGCGGGGGGTGTCGAGGGGGGTGGAAATGATCAGGATGTCCTGTACTCCCGCCAGCATCAAGGTACTGAGGGGATAGTAGATCATCGGCTTGTCATATACCGGCAGCAGTTGCTTGGAGACGGCCAGGGTAACCGGATAGAGTCGGGTCCCGGATCCCCCCGCGAGAATGATGCCCTTGCGCTTATTCATGGTTTATTACTCAGAACTTCGGAAATCATGCGCCGCACGCCATGCCGCCAATCCGGCAGCTCAACGCCAAAGGTGGCGCGCAACCTTTGGGTTTGTAGGCGCGAATTCAAGGGACGGCGGGCCGGCAGCGGATAGTCCGCGGAGGGAATGGCTTCCACTTGATGCGGCAACACCTTGAGGGCGTGGCCCATTTCCTCGGCGCACTCAAGCACGTAACGGGCATACCCATGCCACGAGGTTTCGCCACTGGCGGCGAGGTGATAGGTACCGCTCAAGGACGGCTCCGCAAGCGCAGCACGCAAGGCATGGGCGGTGATATCCGCCACGAGATCGGCGCTGGTGGGAGCACCAATCTGATCCGCCACCACGGATAGGCGGTCGCGTTCCGTCGCCAAACGCAACATGGTCTTTGCAAAATTCCCGCCCTGGGTGGCGAAAACCCAACTGGTACGGAAGATCAAATGGCGGCCGCCCACCGCGCGGATCATTTCCTCGCCGGCGAGCTTGCTACGGCCATAGACCGACAGGGGCGACGGCACATGGTCTTCATGCCAAGGATGGCTGCCGCTGCCATCGAAAACGTAATCGGTGGAATAGTGCACCAGCAGACTGCCCAACAAGGCCGCCTCGCGCGCGAGGACGCCGGGGGCCACCGCGTTGACCGCCATGGCGGTGGACACCTCGGACTCGGCCTTATCCACGGCCGTATAGGCCGCCGCGTTGACGATGACATCAGGCGCCAGCTTCCTGACCGTCCTGGACAGATCTACCGGCTCCGCCAAATCCCCGCAACAACCACCTTCGCCGGACCGGTTCAGGGCCACGACATCGCCCAACGGGGCCAGCGCCCGCTGCAACGCCCATCCCACCTGGCCGTCGCACCCCAGGAGCAGGATTTTCGGCCAGACGAAACCGCGCACATCACGTGCCATAGTGCCGTTCCATCCATTGCCGATAACCACCATCGGTGACGTTACCAACCCATTTCTGGTTCTCAAGGTACCAAACCACCGTCTTGCGGATGCCCGATTCGAAAGTCTCCGCGGGCGCCCACCCCAACTCGTTCATCAACTTGCTGGCATCAATCGCGTAGCGACGATCGTGGCCCGGCCGATCCCGGACGTAGGTAATCTGCTCCCCATAGGAGCGCCCGTCGGCACGGGGGGCCAGCTCGTCAAGGATGCCGCAGAGCGCCTTCACCACCTCAAGGTTGGTTTTTTCGTTGCAACCGCCGACGTTGTAACTCTCCCCCGGGCACCCCGCCGCCAACACCCGACGGAGGGCACTGCAATGGTCTTCCACGTACAACCAATCCCGTACCTGCCGGCCGTCGCCATAGATCGGCAGGGCTTTGCCGGCCAGGGCATTGTGGATGACCAGCGGGATCAACTTTTCAGGAAAATGGAATGGACCGTAGTTGTTCGAACAATGGGTGGTCAATACGGGAAGCCCATAGGTATGGTGATAGGCCCTTACCAGATGGTCGGAGGATGCCTTGGATGCCGAATAGGGGCTGTTGGGCATCACGCGGCTGGATTCGGTAAAAGGAGGGTCCTCGGGTTCAAGGGAACCGAACACTTCGTCGGTGGACACATGAAGGAAGCGGAACGCCCCCATTTCCCCGTCGCCCAGGCCTTTCCAGTAGGCGCGCACGGCTTCGAGCAGACGGAAAGTCCCGACCACGTTGGTTTGAATGAAATCGGCGGGGCCGAGGATGGAACGATCGACATGGGACTCGGCAGCGAAATTGACTACGGCACGAGGCCGATAGCGCTCCAGCAAATCCGACACCAAGTTCGTATCGCCAATGTCACCACGGACGAAAACGTGGCGATCCATGCCCATCACGGCGGCCAGGTTCTCCATGTTCCCGGCATAGGTCAGATTGTCGAGGTTCAGCAGGCGCTCATCGTTCCGAGCCAGCCAGGTCAGTACAAAATTGGCGCCGATGAAACCCGCGCCGCCCGTCACTAAGATCATCGCTGCTTACCTCCGGCATCCATAACACCACCGTCCCCTGAATTGACGTGCCAGCAAAAGATGCCACCTTACGCAAGGTTTGTTACAAACATTGGGCAGGAGGGACTGCCTGCCGGCCATGGCTCAGCTTCGCCCCAATCCGCTCAAACGCTGCCGGCTCGATTCGGGAATGGCCTCCAGCAATTGATTGACGAACAACGCGTGGGCCCGATAGGCCCGGGCCGGGTCCGGATCAATGGAAGAGACCCGAAACAGCAGTCCGTCCGGGATCTGGCCGGTCAGGCCATAACGCAGTTCCACCAGGCGCTTGTAAAACTTGCTTTCGATGGCCTTGTCGCCCACCGTGAACCAGTAGGTGACCGGTTCCTGGCGCGGCCCCATGGAAGTAAACAGGCGGCGTACCGGAATCTCGCCGAACTCCGTGGGCAGCATGCCGGGCTCGTTACTGTGGAGGGTAAAGCCCTGGGCCGGGTAGCAGACCTCCGGCTTATGCGCCTGCAACTCGTCGCGCTGGTCGCTGCCATAGGCGATGGACACCATGACCCGATAGCCGTCGTCGTTGACGTAGGTCCGCGTCAGGATCTGACTATAGAGTTTGTCGAGCAGCTCCTTGGTCTGGGGATTGACCACCTGGGCGAACTGCTGCGGCTCCTCCCGCCAGTTGCCGAGCCGATGAGGCACCATGGTTTCCAGCGAAATGGCCGGCCCCTTGTCCGCAGCTTTGGTATCGGGCCGCACCACGACGGCACCCAGACTGGTGGCGAACATTAATGCGGCCAATACGACCGCGGTTCTCGATGAAATCATGATTGACGCTCCTGGCACGACGGGACCGGGTCCCGAGAAATATTTACAGTAGCCCGCACTCGCGGCTACCCATCCCGCTGGGTTCTTTCCCACGCCCGTTGCCGGTCGGAAAAGAACTTGATATAGAGGGGAATCTTCGACGCCGCGTAGGCTGGCACCGTCATCAAATCGGCGAAGGAGACGATGTCGCGGCCGAATCGGTACCAACCCAGGAAGACCGACACAATCAGCATTCCCACCACGATGCCCGCCGCCGCCAGCGGCATCCAGCCGCCCCCCGCCATCCCCGTCAAGGCCACCAACGCAACCAGACCGAAAACCGCCAGGCTCAGAAAGGCCAAGGGCGGCACGAACAAATCGATCACCATGGCCAGCAGGGGAAGATTGCCCTCCTTGACCGCCCGGAACGCGGCAAGGGGAAGCGCACCGCCGATCAAGGAAAGAGAACCATGTTCCCAACGCCGTCGCTGACCTTCGCGGCCGGCGGCGTTGGCGGGGAACCGGCTGGACACCCAGGCATCGGGACAGAACTGGGGGGCCGCTCCTGCGGCGGCCAGGTCGAGGCCTAGCTTGAAGTCCTCCACCAGAAAACCATTGGCCACGGGCACGTCATTGATCTTCTGCCAGGGATAGGCGATACCCGAACCCATGACCTGGCAGGGCAAGCCCCAGCGGAGGAAGCCCAACGGCCGTACCCGGTTTTTAACGGCCCAGGCGAAGGCGGCGATTCTCATGCCTGGCCCGCCGCCCGCCGCCTCCATCAGATAAAGCGCCTGCACGGGTCGTCCGGTTGAGGCACATTGGCAGGCAATCCGGTCTATGCACCCGTCAGCCACCCAGCAGTCGGCATCCACCACAATCACCACCTCCGGTGGCGACGCGCGCAAATGGGCGATGCCGAATTCAAGGGCATAGATTTTCCCCCGTTGCCGCGTATCGAACCTTTCGATCACCTCGGCCCCGGCCTGCCGCGCCTGCTGGGCGGTATCGTCGCCGCAGTTGTCGGCGATGACCAGCAAGCGGTCACCCTCACCCAACTGCCCCTTCACGCTGTAGAGCGTATCTACAATCCCGGCCCCTTCATCATGGGCTGGCACCAGCACGACGATTGATGGCCGCCGCGTCGCCGGGGCCTGCGGGGCCTTGCGCCGCCAGAGGCAAGCGCTAGCGACTTGAATAAACAGCACGACCACCGGAAACGCCGTGACCGCCACACACGTCCACGCCAGGAAGCCGACCAGGACCGCCACCTCGATGCCGCCGGCGTTCACAGGCCGGTCCCCTGTTGCTTGAAATAATCCACGGTACGTTGCAGCCCAGTTTCCAGCGATGTCGTCGGCTGCCATGCCAACGCTGTTTGCGCCAGGGAGATGTCCGGCTTTCGGCGCAAAGGGTCGTCCTCCGGCAGCGGCCGGAAGATCAACCGACTCGACGCCCCGACAAGTTCGATCACCTTGCGGGCAAGCTCCGCCACGGTGATTTCCCCGGGATTGCCCATGTTCACCGGTCCGGTGAAATCGTCCGCGGAATGCATCGCCCGGATCAAACCATCGACGAGATCGTCCACATAGCAGAAACTGCGGGTCTGGCTACCGTCGCCGTAAATCGTGATGTCCTCGCCGCGCAGGGCCTGGACGATGAAGTTACTCACCACACGGCCATCGTTGGGCAGCATGCGGGGGCCGTAGGTATTGAAGATCCTGACCACCTTGATGCGCAATCCGTGCTGCCGCCAATAATCGAAGAACAACGTTTCCGCACAACGCTTGCCTTCGTCGTAGCAGGCGCGGATACCCACCGGATTGACCCGACCCCAATAACCTTCGGTCTGGGGATGAATCTCGGGGTCGCCGTAAACCTCGCTGGTGGAGGCCTGCAGAATTTTTGCCTTGAGACGCTTGGCCAGGCCCAGCATGTTGATGGCACCGTGGACGCTGGTCTTGGTGGTTTGCACGGGATCATGCTGATAGTGGATGGGGCTCGCCGGGCAAGCGAGGTTGTAAATCTGGTCCACCTCCACGTAGAGGGGAAAGGTCACATCGTGGCGGACCAATTCGAAGTTGGGGCGATCCAGCAGATGGGCCACATTGCGTCTACGCCCGGTGAAAAAGTTGTCCACGCACAACACCTCGTGGCCGGCCTCCACCAGACGCTCACACAAGTGGGAACCGAGGAAGCCGGCCCCGCCGGTAACCAAAATGCGTTTGCTGTCCGTGATCGTTTCCATCAAGGCCTCAGGCTGTGTGCTCCAACACAAAGTCGGCACAGGCGTAGCCGAGGATGCGTCGCACCGGGTACGAGGGGTTTGTCACCGCCAGGCGGCCGCATTCCGCCAGCGCTCCATGCAACAGCAGGAGCAAACCGACAAAGGCGCTATCGGCGAAACTCACCCCGCCGAGGTCGAGGCGCACCGGCCTGCCGTCAAGCGCGGCGGCGGCAAAACACTGCCGCAGGGGTAGCAGGTTGGCGGCGGACCAGGCGCCCAGCGGCCGGATCACCATCCGCCCATGCTCTTCCACGCACCCGACCGAAGCCTCGGCCAATGCCACCGCCGATGGCCGGTGACGGCGCAAATACCAGGCCGCAGGCAGCACCCGGCGCCATAGCAATCCGATCAGCCTGCCTCCGTCAATCCAGTAGCGGCGCCACAGCGAGGGCTCCTCGCGGATGCGCCACAGCCATTCCAGCCCGCAACACTGCATCCAACGGGGCGCACGGCGCACGGTGCCGGCGGCAAAGTTGACCACCGCGCCCAGGTGGCTGACCAGCGGTGCGCGAATGCGGTCGCGATTGCGCTCTATCCAGGCCTGGCCCTTTTTGGCCCCCAGGGCGACGACGACGAAATCGGCCCCGCTGGCGTTGATCCGATCGATGATCCCGTCGCTGCTCATGTCTTCGATCGAACCGAATCCGGGAAAATCGTGGCCGACACAGACAAGGCCTGCCGCCGCCTGGTTGAGCCGTCGGGAAGCCTGCTCGGCAGCGCCCGGCGGGCCGCCGAAGAAATACACGCTCAGGCGCCCTGGCCCCTGCCGCAAAGCTTCGAACACGTTTGAGCCGGTGACCCGCTCCTTCAAGGGAACGCCCATCAAGCGGGCGATCCAAACCAGGGGCATACCGTCGGCGGTGCTCAAATCGCTATTGATGACGGAACGGCGGAAGGCTGCATCCTCCAGGCTACCCACCAGGAAGCTCAGGTTCGGCGTGGACAGGAAGCAGCGCGTGCGGGACGCCGCGGCCTGTCGCAGGCGTGCCACCACTTCTTCCTGGGTTACCGCGTCCACGGTCAGTCCGCAGAGGCAATGCACGTCCCGGGTGAAATCCGTCATGGTCGTTCAATCCCGCCCGGTCTTGACCCAGTGCCGCTGTCGTCGGGTCAGAAAGCGGCCGTAGAGCGGGACCTTGCGGGCCAGATAGAGCGGAACGGACAGCAGGTCCATCACGGAGACCACCTGCCGTCCCCAACCCAGCCATGCCAACCCCACGGCGGCACCTATCATCCCCAAGGGCAGGAAGGCCCAACCCAGCAGCCCGCCGCCGGGCAGCAGACAGGCTGCGGCAGCGACAGCCAAGGCGGCCATCGACAATAACGCCAGGGGCGGCACCGCCAGATCGAGGGCCATCGCCACCACCCGTGCATCGCCACGGCGCAAACCCCGCCCGAGGAGACGTGGAAACTCCCCCAGGATCATCTGCAGGTGGCCGTGCTCCCATCGTGTGCGCTGGCTCTCGCCGGCGGCCCGATCCAAGGGGAAACGACTGGTCACCAGGGCGTCAGGGCAGAAGAGCGGGGGATGCCCCGCCAAGGCCAGGTCGATGCCCAACTTCATGTCTTCCACGATATTGCTGCTGGCCAAGGCCATGTGATCCGCCAGTGCCCAAGGAAAAGCCATGCCGGTGCCCATCAGTTGGCAAGGCAGCCCCAGGCGGGCATAACCCAGGGGCCGCGCCCAGTTGCGTACCCGCCAGGCGAATTCGGCCAGGCGCATGGCCAGCCCCGCACCCCGAGGCGACTGCATCAGGTAGAGCGCCTGCACAGGTCGGCCCGACGCAGCCGCCTCCCGCGCGATCCGGTCAACGGCACCGGCGTCCACCTGGCAATCGGCATCCACGATCACCACCACATCGGGGGGGGCCAGACGCAACCGGCGCATACCGAAATCCAGGGCGTAGCCCTTGCCGCGCAGGAGCGGATCCTGACGCACCAGAACCTCTGCGCCAAAGCCGGCGGCCAAGGCCGCCGTGCCGTCACTACAGTTGTCGGCCACCACCAGCAGGCGATCCTCCCCGGTCAATTGCGGCCCCAGGGCACCAAGGCAATCCCCGATCACCGCTTCTTCGTTGTGCGCCGGGATAAGGATGGCCACCCTGGGCCGGGACCCGACAACCACGTCATGTCGTCCGGCGCCCCAGGCCGACAGCACCTGCAACAGGAAGACCCCGCTCGGCAGCGCCAGCAGGGTGGCGGCGATCCCCAGAAATATCTCAGGAAAGGACATGGGCGACGCTTCTCCCCGTGGGCGAGGAAAGGGGGAGGGATTCGCGCAACAACGCGTTCAGCTTGCCCGCTTCCTTATCGATGTCGTGGCGCTGAAGGACCCTTGCATGGGCGGCCTCCCCCATCGCCGCCAGGATATCGGCGGGACAGGCGAGCAAAGCCGCCATCGCGTCCGCCAGTGCCGCCACATCCCCGGCTGGCACCAGCCAGCCGCATGCCCCGGGCAGCACAAGCTCGGGAATGCCCGCGACATAAGTGGTCAATACCGGCCGCCGCAGCGCCATCGCTTCCATGATGACCACCGGCAATCCCTCGGCGAAGCTGGGCAGCACCAGACCCCGGGCCTGGAGCAGTTCGTCGCGCACCTCGGCACTGCCGATCCAACCGGTGATCCGTACCTTGCCGGCCAGCCCGTATGCGGCGATCAACGCTTCGATTTGCGCCCGCATCTCGCCATCGCCGGCCAATACCAGCTCGAAGGCCGTGCCCCGATCCGCCAGACGGCGTGCCGCCTCCAGCAGCAGCAGTTGTCCTTTCTGCTCGCACAGACGACCGACGCACACCAAGCGTGGCGCCGCGGAAGGCGCGGCGGCGGCCACCGCATGGAAGGCGGTCTCAAGTCCGCAATGCACGACCTTGATGCGGGGCCAATAGTCTCTGTCCACCCAACGGTAAAGCTGGCTGCGACCGAAATCGCTGATCGCCACCACGAAGGCGGCACGTCGTATCTTTTCCCCCAGGCCGATAAATTGGGGCTTGTCGAACTCTTCGGGCCCATGTACCGTGAAGCTGTAAGGCGGACCGCCCAGGGCGCGGGCCAGCATCACCACCTCGGCCGGATTGGTGCCGAAATGGGCATGAACATGCTGCACTCCCAAACGACGCATCCAGCGTAGTAGAAGACAGGCCTCCGCCAGGTAAATCAGGTGGTAGGGCAAGGGGCGGTCGGCATGGCGGCCCACGCCGACCGCCAATCGGCAGGCGGCCAGGAAACGCAGGGGCGCCCCGCAGAAGGCCGCCATGGCGGCGCCGACCAGACCGGTCACGCCACCTTGCAGCAGATAGCGGGTACGCCGCCGTTCCTCGATATCCTCCGGGTCCACCAAAGGGTCGGCCCACCCCCTCAGGGCAAAGCGTTCGACGATGACCCCTTGCCGCTCCAGGGCGAGGATCTCGCGCCGGATGAAGCTGTGGCTCACCTTCGGGTATTGATTGATGAAATAGGCGACGTGCGGCGCATTCATCGCATGAAATCCCTCACCGGAGCGACGATGCCGCGCTCGATCAGGGCTTCACGGCTGCCCGCGGGCTGCCAGCCGAGGACCTCGCGGGTCTTGGCGGCATCATAGCGGGCACGGTGGCTGCGGGAGTCCCAGTCGCGGTAGCTCGGAACCCGTCGGTTCGGATGCCTGATGGCATGCTTGACCGTCTCCTTGACCAGGTCGCCGAGAAAGACGCGCCAGGCCGGCGTGGGCTCGGCCCGCACCTGCGTACCGCTGACGCGGGAAAGCGCGTCCACATACTCACGGCCACTCAGCAGGGGGACGTCGGTCAGCAGGAAGGTTCCGCCCTCGATCCCCGCCGCATCATGGGCACGCAGCAGGGCATCGGCCACATCCTCCACCAGGACCAATGGCAGCTTGTGGCTGCCGTCACCCCACAGCTGGACACGGGTTTCCGACTGGAACATGCCGATGCCCCAGTGGGCGGGCGGGCAACCCTTGCCGATGACGACACCGGGACGGAAGATCACCAATGGCAGGCCCCGCTCCTTTTCCATTTCCTTCAACAGGGCCTCGCAGGTGGCCTTGGAGCGGGCGTAGTGGTTGCGCGTGGCGATGCCGGGATCGAGGGGCGTATCGCCGGTGATCACGTCCCCCTCCCGCGCCGAGTAATAGGAATCGATGGTGCCGGTGTAGATGAAACGGCGCACGCCGGCGGCCAGGGCCTGTTCGGCGATATTGCGGGTCACGGCCACGTCGTGGCGAACATAGTCGTCCCACCGCTCCCCGGCCGCCTTGGCCAAGTGGTAGACCACCTCGATGCCTGCCAGGGCCGACGCCATGAAGGCCGGATCGGCCAGGTCACCCGGTGCCAGCTCCACCGGCAACCCGGCCAAGGCCAGTTGCGCCGAGCCGACGCCACGGGTCACCACCCGCACGCCCAGGCCCTGGGCAGTCAGTCCCTGCACCAGGTATCTGCCGATAAAACCAGTGCCGCCGATCACCAGCACCGTGGGACGTTGCAGCGGCGTCTGGACCTGCCAGCGCCGCCCCGGGTCGGATGGAAGGGACGAGACCGAGGTATCGAGCTGACTGGTAATGCGGGCGCAGATGTCGATCACGTCAGCGCCAAAGTGCCCACTCAGGCGACGGTCCAGGGTGCCTGCCAAGCCGGCATAGAAGGTGCGAATGCTGTTGGCGATGCTGGTGCCGAAGGGATTGGCCCCCGGCCCCTTGCGCAAGGTGGCGGCGAGGGAGGAAAGCAGATTGCGGCGACCGTTGGCGGCGATCTGCCGTGCCACGTTGCGTAAGCTGAAATAGTTGTCGAACAGCAGGGCATGGCCGGACGGCTCGTCGCGGACATAGACATCCCGCTCGAAATCGCACCGGGCGGTGGCCCCGTGGCCGCGTATCGAGATGCTGCGATCGGCATACCCCGGCTTCACCGAAAGGTTGAGGTCCACGGCGACACCATCGCAATCCCCATGCACGTGCCAGCGCCGGAACACCCGGCTGCCCCCGGGCAGGTCGATGGGCGCAAAGGCATCCACCGAGAGACGATCCGGCACGCCGGCCAGGTCGGCCATGAAGGCGACCAGATGGGGACCCAGCTCGAAGAACAGGTTTTCCGGCTGGCGCAGCATCCAGTTGTTGTAGGGGCCGAACTGGATCAAGGGCAAGGGATACAGCCAATTCACGGTGACCTGATCGAGGGCGCCAAGAAGGCCATCCGCACGATCCCGGCGCAGCTTCTCGTAAGCCGGCAGAAAGAGGAAGTTGTGGTTCACGCCGAGCTTGAGCTTGCGCTGATCCGCCAGCGTCGCCAACTCGCGGCATTCGACGGGATCGAGGCCCATCGGCTTCTCGAGGAAGACGTGGCGTCCCGATTCAAGCAGGGCGCGCGTGGCCGAGCCATGGAGTTGCGGTGGCAGCAGCACATGGACCACCTCCACGTCGCTGGCCAACAATTGTTCCAGGGAGGTGAAGACCTGGGGAATGCCGAAGGCGGTTGCGGCTTCCCTGGCCTTCTCCTCCGCCAGATCGCAGACCGCGACAAGGCTGACTTCGGGCAGGGCTTTGAGGGCCTTGGCATGGGCCTTGAGGATGAAACCCGCGCCGAGCAGGCCCACTTTCCAGTTACGTTGACTCATGGGTGAAAAATCGCCTTCCTTTGGAATCGGTTTCCGGTCATTTCAGGCCCCGCACTTCCCGCACGCAGGGCGTTCCGACGCCGTCAGCCGGACGCTTGTATTCAATGATGTGGTAGCGCCGGGCGCAGCGGTTCAAGTGGAAACGCAGCAAGCCGATGCCGTTGGCAAACTTGGCCAGCAGCAGATACCGGGCATAGAACAAGGCATCCGCCGCGCTATCGCCAATCCCCCGACGGAAGCGGAAGACCCGATAGCCCAGCAGCAGGTAAGCGGCCAACAACAGGAGGCTGACTCCGTGGCTCGGTGGTAGCGTCGCCAACGTCAGCGCCGGCAAACCGATGCCCCAGAACCAGGTACTGTTGCGTTCCCGCACGCAGTCCCGCAGCGGGCTGGCGCCGTTGAGATGGGCGCGTTGGCCGATGGCGTGCCCCGCCCGCACCGAGCGGGTCCACCACTGGCCAAACGTGACGATGTTGGCATCGTGGCTCGCCATGGGCACATCCAGCTTGGTCACGCGGTAGCCGGCCAGCCCGATGCGGGCCCCCAGTTCAGAATCCTCGCCGGCGATCACCTGGCTGTTGAAGCCGCCCAGGGCGCGGAACACCGCCAAGCGCATCATCGAGATGCCACCGAGGGCGCCGTAGTCCCTCAAGTCACCGGGGGGTGATGCCCATTCCAAGGCACATAGGCGGTTGTAGGGTGTCGCGTCGGCATGGCGTTCCTGTAGATGACCGACCACCGCGGCCATATTTTCATCATCCCGCAACGCCCTTGCCGCCGCCTCGACCCAGCCCGGCAACAGGATGCAGTCACCATCGACAAACTGCACCAGGGAAATTTCCGGATGCCGCTGCGTCAGGCGCTCCACACCCTCGTTACGGGCCCGCGCCGCGGAAAGCGGTCGCCCGGCATCCAGCGCCAGCACGTCAACACCGAAGGACCCGGCGAGGGCGGCACTGCCATCGGAAGAATCCGAGTCGACATAAACGACAGGATGCCCCACCGGCATGGAGGCCAGGCACAACCGCAGGCGTTCTCCTTCGTTGCGACCGATGACGACGATTCCAACCAATTCCATTGTCTGCTCCGGGCCGACCGCCCCTTGTCCCAAGCCGACAACAAACCTCGCGGCAGGGAGGCACGGTGCGGCAGGGATATCCCGTCCGCTGCGCCTTAAATGAAGAAGGATCAGTGTAGTGAGGGCAGATGACGGGAATATGTCATCTGCCCTCTTCCCCGAAACGGCGCCGTTTCGGGGCCATTTCATGCTCACAAAAAAGGAAACTCAACCGCCTGGCCGCGCAAAGCAAACACGCGTCCGCTCATGATGGCGCGCAGGTCTCCCCAGAGTAGATCGACCATGAACCACTTGGGATCGGCGCCGGGTTTCCCGCCCAGGCGCAGGGCCCGGCGTGCCAGGAAGGACAGGCGGCCAAGCGCCCACAGCAGGTCGGCCAGAATCAGGCCGGCGACGCCGTGGTGGCGGACGAAGAAGCGTCGCCGCGAGTCGTACCAATAATGGGCCCGCCGTTTGGCCGCCTTGCGGATGCCGGTGCTGGCACCTTCGAGATGCATCACCCGCGCTTCGGGCACGTACCACACTTCCCAGCCGGCTTCTTTCGCGCGGCAACAGAAATCCACTTCCTCGAAGTAGAGAAAATAGCCTTCGTCCATCAGGCCCGCCTGCACCAGAACCTCGCGGCGCATCACCAGGGCGGCGCCGGAAACCCAGTCGCAAGGGTGGGCCTCGGAGCCGGGAGCATCCGACACGCGGTGTTCGCGCAACAGGCGGCTGAGGGGACCGAAGCGGGCGCTGCCTTCCAGTTCCCCCAGCGCACTGGGGATCCGGTGGGCGGAGCAATCGACGCTGCCGTCCGGGTTCTCCAACAGACTGCCGGCGATGCCGACGCCGGGGTGCGTTGCCATGAATTCCCGTAGCGCCCCCAGGGCGCCGGAACGCACCACGGTATCGGGGTTGAGCAGCATGATCCATGCTGCCGCCGGGTCGGCGGACAAGGCGAGGCGGATGCCCACGTTGTTGCCGTAAGAAAAACCGCCGTTGCGGGGCGCGGCCACCACCTCGGCCCACGCCGACCATCCGTGGGCCGTTATCGCTTCGGCAATACGGCCCACCGATCCGTCGCCGGAATCGTTGTCCACCACCACCACCTTACCGCCACCAAGCACCTCGCGCTGCGTCTCCAGCGACTGCAGACAATCCACCACCAAATCGGCGGTGCGGTAATTGACGATGACGATCCAGAAATTCTTGTGCATGGTGATTCCCTTCGCCCGGGGCTCAGGTCTTGCGTAGCGCGACGATCTGGGCCAAGGGGCCGGAAGGCCGGGGCGGCGGTAGCGGCAATCGTCCGGGGAACAGGTCGTTCAGCACCGTGGCGACGGCCATGCCAAGGCCATTGGCTGGGTCAAAGAAGGGCTTGCGCAAATCCTCGCAGGCGGCGCACAAGCGCTGGTAACGGTCGGGATCGTCCATCAGTTCCAGGATTCTGGCAACGTAATCATCCACGTCGTCGGTACGCGCCAGCACCACCGCCGGCGCAAGCACCTCACAGGCCGGTACCACGGGATTACTCAGCACCGGGCGGCGCATGAGGACGCCTTCGGCCACCACCATGGCGAAGGCCTCGTTGAAGTCGCTGGTGGTGGGTACGATCACGAGGTGGCTGCGGCGGTATACCGCCACCAGTTGCGGTCGCCTCAACCGGCCATGAAGGATCACCACCTGATCCAGGCGGTGCTTGGCCTTTTCGGCGGCGATCTGGTTGAAAGCGCTGCCGTCGCCGCAAATTTCGAACACCACCTGATCCGGGCGCAGGGCGTTGAGCTTCTCGGCCATGGCGACAATGTCGAATACGCCCTTGTTGCGCTCCACGCGGCCGGCGAACACGATACGGAATGGCCGTTGGGAAAAGTCGGCCGGCGTGTGGTCGGCGAAGGGCGCCTCCAGGTAAACCGCGCGGTATTGGATGAATCGTAGTGGCCCACGGGCGATCTGCTCCGCCTGACGTTGGCACTCCGGGGAGACGCCGATGCAGGCGTGGCAGAGGTAACGCAGGAAGAAACCATTGAGCCGGTTGATCAGACGGATGATGGGTTTTTTCGGGGGGAAGCCGGCAGGCCACACCGCATTGTGGAAATTGCAGACGACCTTGATGCCGAACAGTCGAAACAGGGCGAAGACAAACCAGTGGGAGGTGCCCGAGTCGATCAGGGCCACGTCCGCCCGGTCAATCACGCCGAGCCCGACTATGCACAGGCCGTAGGCCAGCTCACGAAGATGGAACAGCAGGCCGCGCTCCTTGCCCGATCCCGGCTTGGGCAGGTTTTCCACGACAAAGGCGCCATCATGAACCACCTCCCTGCGCGGATGGCAGGACACCACCCGGGTCTTGACGCCATTACCGATGCAAAAGGAAAAATACTTGGACGAATAGGTGAGCGATGTTTCGTCCTCCAGCACCGCGTCGCTTTTCCAATGGCGGTAGGAAGCCACCGCATCCCCCGGGCCCACGGCATGGAGAATGCGCAACGGCCGTCTCCCCACCCCCGTCAGACCGGATTGATCGGTGGCCATGTTGTCGTTTTGTCTATCACCCCGAGGGACGCCGCTAGTCTTCCGCGCCCAGCCGGGACAGCGCCGCCACCACCTCCGTCTGACGGAGGATGCGTGCCATGCGCAACGGCGTATACCCCTCGGACCGGAGGTCGGACCGGGCCCCTTTGTCGATCAAGGCCAGGGCCATGTCGGCATGTTCTTCGAGGATGGCCCAGAACAGGGCGCTACGGTGGAATTTGTCCGTCACGTTGGCTTCGGCCCCGCGGGCCAGCAGTTCCTTGAAGGCGTATTGATTGTTGGCCTGTATCGCCACCACCAGGGGCGTTTCCCCCAGGGCATTGGCGTCTTCCAGGCGGGCACCGGCATCGAGCAATTGCTTCGTCACCCCATGATGACCGAACTCGATGGCCAGATGCAGGGGGGTGGACCCCATGACGTTCCGTGCATTGATGTCCGCCCCGGCCTTGAGCAGCAAACCGACGTCGTGGGAAGACCCGCGATAGGCGGCGAAGGTCAGCGGCGTATAGCCGGAGGCACCGCGCACATTGGGGTTGACGCCCTTGTCGAGCAACATGCGGAGGGTCTGGTGTTGCCCCCCTTCCACCGCCGCGAGAACGGCGTTGTTGCCCGACCGGTCCACCGCGTTCAGATTGGCCCCCAGGCTCAGGGCCGTGTTGAAACTCGCGGCATCGCCCTGGCGTGCCGCATAGATCAGGCTCGTATTCAGGTCTTCCTGGCGAATCTCCTCTGCCTGGGACGACAGAACCCGCAAGCAGGAGAGGAGCACGAGGAGTAAAGGGAAGGGACGCATGGCGACGGAAGATTCCATTGATACAAATACAATCTCCCGAGACTAGGGCGCAATCATGACAGCTTGATGAAAACCGGGGAATCCGGGCAGTCAATAGGCCCAGCGGCCGAACATCGCCCAGATCACCAATTTCCCCACCCCGCAGCCGACCGGGAACAGGGGCAGCAGCCACACTTCTCTGCGCGCATCGAGCAGACCAAGGCCGGACTTGATGACCAGGGCGAAGGGCACCACCATGAACATGCTGAGAACGATGCCCCATAGCGCACCGGACAGCCCGAACAGATGGAAGCCAAGGGGAATCAGCAGATACAGGGATACCAGCCGGATGCCGTTCTGCAGGGTCAGCAAGCGGGGTTGGCCCAGGGCCAGATAGCATTGCTCCGCCAGGTCGTAGCGGGTCGCCACCAGGCCCAGACCCAGGATCGACAGCATGTCGCCCGCGCCCAAGTAGCGGCTATCGTAAAGCAGTGCCACTATTGGCTTGCCGAGGACGAAGAGACTGCCGGCGCTGAACAACACCAGGGCATCCACCGGCAGGCGAAAACGGTAATACGTGTCCCGCAATCGGGCAGGTTCGCTGCGCACCACTTCGCTGAAGGCGGGGAAAGCCACGCTGCCCACCAACTTCTGCAAGGCCTGTTGGACCGCGCTGACCATCATGAAGGCCACGCTATAGAGGCCCAGCACATCGGCGGGAACCAGCCCCCCCAGCAGCAGCCGGTCGCCGTTCATCAGCAGGAAGCCCAGGATGGAGGACAGGAAAACCCATTTCCCGAAACCGATCAATTCCGCCAGTGCCGCCCGGTCCCAGACCCAGCGGTCGGCGGGGCCGGCCAGCCACCAGTGGCTGAGCAGCATGCGGGTCAGCGCCCCGGCCACTCCGCCGGCCACCAGCGCCCAGATGGAACGGTCGTAGCCGGCCCACAGCACCATGACCAAAAGGGAAACCAGGGGGCAGGCCATTTCGATACGGGTGATCTGCCCGAGTTCGAGATTGCGTCGGGCCAGGGAAAAACGATTGGAGTCGAAGCCGCCGATCAAGGCGCTCACCGACAGTACCGCGAGCACCTGGGGCAGGCGGGGATCAGCATAGACGGTGCCCGCCGCCGTCCATTGCCAGACGGCGGCCAGATGCACGCCCAGGCTGGCCAGCAAGGCCAGGAAAAAGATCAGCACACCGCGCAGGATCTGCACCGCCCAGGCGGTATGGAGGAAGACGGGATCGCTGCCGCGCCGGCTTTGGACGATGTTCTGGCTGATCCCCATGTCGGAAAACAGGGTGAGGCCGGTCATGAAGACGAAGGCAATGGCCATCACGCCGAACATTTCCGGCACCAACAGCCGTGTCATGACCAGGTTGCCACCCAGCCGCAAAGCCTGGATCGCCACATGGCCACCCAGCGTCCAGCTTCCCGCGCGCAGTACCCGCTGGCGCAGGGAAGGTCGGGAAGCCCTTGAAGCAGGCGACGGAAGGGGGGCCGGAATCGGAGCAGACATGAACCGCTCACTTTCGCCCATTTGTGTTACAGAACGGGGACCGTCGGCAGCGGCTCCTGGGGAGCCCGACGGAAAGCGCACCCCGCCCGTCCGGCCGTCACACGATTCACACAATTGGCAGGCATCATTGCCGGCCCGAACACCTTCAGCGCTCCCCGCTAGCCCGACTATCGGTTAACCGGCCGGAACATGCCAGAACACCTCAAGACAATCGTCATCATTCTCGGTCTGGCGCTGCCCTACTTCCTGGCGGCGCGCGCGCCGGCGACCGTGTGCATCGAGGAAGGGGACTACCTGCGCCGACGCAACCTTTGGCTCGGGGTCACCCTCAGCGCCTTCCTCGCCCACAACTATTGGGTGCATATCCTCGTCGCCGGCGGCCTGATCCTTTATTGGAGCGCCGGGCGGGAACGCAATCCGGTGGCGCTGTACTGCTTCCTGCTGTTCGCCGCGCCGGCGCTACCCAACCCGGTTCCCGGCTTCGGCATCATCAACTACGTTTTCGACATGCAGTACCACCGGCTGCTTTCCCTCACCCTGCTGGCGCCGGCCGCCCTGGCGCTGTACAAGGATAGCGACAGCCCGCGCCCGGGTACCTGCCTGACCGACAAGTTGGTGCTGGCCTACGTCGGCTACAGCCTGTTCCTGGTATACATGGCCGGCACCTTCACCAATTTTCTGCGGGTCGCCTTCACCCAGAGCCTGGACATCCTCCTTCCCTACTACGTCGCCAGCCGGGCCCTGCGCAACCTGGAGGATTTCCGCGACGCCTTGATGAGCTTTGTCGTCGCCGCCGCCGTCATGGCCCCGATGGGCGCCTTCGAATCGATCAAGCAGTGGTTGCTCTACGCCCCGCTCAAAGAAGCCCTCGATGTCCCCATCTTCGGCCACCCGCTGCTGCGGGAGGACAGCCTGCGGGCCGAGGTGGCCCTGGGCCAGCCCATCCCCTATGGCTACGTCATGGCCGTGGCCCTCGGCTATTTCCTGTTCCTGCAAAAGACGCTGCCCGGCATCGCCCTGCGGGTCGCCGGCGTATTGCTGATCGCGGTCGGCCTGGTGGTGTCCTACTCCCGTGGCCCCTGGCTGGGCGCCCTGTTGATGGTGCTGACCTACCTGTTGTCCGGCCCCAGGCCGGGTGTCCAGATCGTCAAGCTGGCAGCGGGGGGGGCGCTGGTCGTCGGTATTCTCATGGCCACCCCCGAAGGCGACAAGATCACCGGTCTGCTGCCCTTCGTGGGCGATGCCGAAGGAGGGACGGTGGACTACCGCCAGCAACTGCTGGAAACCTTCCTGCCCATCGTCCTCGACAATCCCATCTTCGGCGCCTCGGATTTCCTCTATTCCCCCGCGGTGGAGGCGCTGCGCCAAGGGGAAGGCATCATCGACATCGTCAACAGCTACCTGTTCATCGGTCTGTACAACGGCATGGTCGGCCTGGCTCTGTTCATCTCATTTTTCATTGCGGTCGGCGCCGCCCTGGTCAAGGGAATGCGCCTGACCGCCGACAAGGACAGCGACCGCCATCGCCTCGGCCAATCGCTGCTGGGCACGCTGGTCGGCATCCTGTTCATCATCGTCACGGTCAGCAGCATTTCCGCCATTCCCTACATCTACTGGATGCTGGGCGGCATGGGCGCCGCCTATCTGTCCCTCGCTCAACGCAGCCTGCCCAAAGCGACGCCAGCGATGGCACGGATACCGCACCGTCGCCCCCCACGCCGCCGGCTATCGGCCTCCGGTTGACTTCCCATGCACTGGATTCTTTCCACACCGAGTTCCGCCGGTCCCGACGCCAGTTGGCTGGAGCCCTTCGTTCCCGGTACCCGCCACAGCTTCCAACGCGTGCCCGGGGTCTATCACCATGATCGCTCCCGCAAGCAGACCAACACCGAGCAATGGCGCGACTATTTCACCCATGGTCGCAACACCTGGGCGGCGCGCAAGGCAAGCCTCGGCCGCACCGGCATCATCACCCTGTTTCCCCAATTGCCGGTGACCGTGGGCCTGCACAAGCGCCTGTCGCGGCGGCACACCCCCCTGTTGGCGTGGACCTTCAACCTGGGCAGCCTGTACGGCGGCCACAAACGGCGCCTGGCCCGTTTCGCCCTGGCCGGGGTGGACCGTTTCATCGTCCATTCCCGCCGGGAAATCCAAAGCTACAGCGAGTGGCTCGATCTGCCACCGGAACGCTTCCGGTTCGTCCCCTTGCAACGGCCGGTACAGGCCATCGAACACCCCGAGGACGACCGCCGTCCCTTTGTCCTCGCCATGGGCTCGGCGCACCGGGACTACCGCTTGTTCCTCGGCGTCATGGGCGACCTGGGATACCCCACGATCGTGGTGGCGGGCGCCCATGCCCTGGCGGGGCTGTCGATCCCGAGCAATGTCGAGGTCCGTCATCGATTGAGCATCGCCGAGTGCAACCGCCTGACCCAGCAGGCCCGCATCAACGTCGTGCCGGTGGACAACCCCGCCACCGCCTCCGGCCAGGTGACCCTGATCGACGCCATGATGTACGGGCGCCCCACCGTCGCCACCCATTCCATTGGCACCGAGGATTACGCCCAGGATGGCATCACGGCCGATCTGGTTGCCCATGGCAACCCCCGTGCCATGAAGGAAGCCATACGCACCCTGTGGGAGGATGCGCCGCGCCGCGCAACCCTGGGCGCGGCCGCACGACACTATGTGGAGACGTG
This sequence comes from Rhodocyclaceae bacterium, assembly GCA_003963315.1. Taxonomy (GTDB): domain Bacteria; phylum Pseudomonadota; class Gammaproteobacteria; order Burkholderiales; family Rhodocyclaceae; genus AWTP1-18. The sequence goes on from RXJP01000075.1 coordinate 22,537, forward strand.
CCTATCCGACGATGCCGCCGGCCGTACCCTGGCCTCGGTGCTGGACGAGCTGGAAGACCAATGGCCGGATTGACCCCGCCGCCCCATGGCCGCCATTCCCTGGCTTCCTCAGGCAAGCCGGCGCCGGGGAAAGACAGGCTCCGCCGCCATCTCCATCTGGTTGCGCAAGAGGATACGGCCCATGCCCCACCCCCCTTGGCGCGGGAACGATCCTCACACTGGGACAGCGTCAAAGGGATAGGCATTCTGCTGGTCGTTTACGGCCATGTGGTGCGCGGTCTGCTCAGCGCCGCGCTGCCGATGGACAGGGCGTTCCATGAGACCGTGGACACGGTGATCTACAGCTTCCACATGCCGCTCTTCTTTTTCGTGGCGGGCCTGTTCTTCCCCCCTTCCCTGTCCCATCACGGCCGTACCGGATTGTTGCTGACGAAGGTACGCACCATCCTGTATCCCTACCTGGTCTGGTCCCTGCTCCAGGGCCTGATCGAAGTCGCCTTGTCCGGGCTCACCAACGGCCACACCAGCATCGGAGAGGTGCTGGCCCTGGCCTGGCACCCGAGGGCCCAATTCTGGTACCTGCACACGCTGTTCATGTTGTTTCTCGTCGCCACCTTGGTCTATCGCGACACCACCCTGGGCTGGCGCCTGGGCATCGCCGGGATGGCCTTGGTGCTCCACTGGGTGCCCCTGCCCGGTCTGGATTTTCATGTCGTCAATGCCTTCAAGCAGTGGTTCGTGTTCCTTACCCTGGGCGTCCTCTGTGCCCCGCTGCGGCCCCTTGCGGCGGCCTTGGGCCGCCTTGCCGTCGGTCCTTGTCTTTTCCTGTTCGTTGCCGTGGAATGGGCTCTGCTGCAGACCCCAGGCGACTTGGCGCCGCTGGCAGCCCAGGCCCTGCCGCTGCTCGCCGCCGCCGCCGGCATTGCCCTGGTGGTGGCGTTCGCCCACGGTTTCGGTGACCGATTACCCTTCCTGAGCGCCATGGGAAGACATTCTCTGGACATCTACCTGGCCCATATCCTCGTCGCCAGCGGCATACGCATCGTCCTGACCAGACTCCTTGGCATCACCGCGGTGGAGGTGCATCTGATCGTTGGCACCCTTGCCGGCATTGCCGGACCGATCCTTCTCTATCGAGTCACCGAACGTTACGGATTCCGTTGGTTATTTATGTTACCGACGCACCCGGAACCGCATTTCCAACGGGACGCCCTCGGGGCTGACTCCGCTCCGGAAACGCAAGCGCTTTGCCCCAGGACATTAAGATGAGCGCCTTACCCATCGAAACACCTTTTCTGGCCATACTCGCTTTCTCTTTTGCCATCGGTGCCGCCCACTTGGCCCTTAGATTTCTGCCCAAGGTAGACACCTTGCTCCCCGATAACGGTGAGCCACGCCACCTTGCCATCGACGGCATGAGAGGCTTGCTGGCAACTGGTGTCTTCGTCCATCACCTCGCTGTATCTTCCCAATTCCTGGTCAATGGGCGTTGGGAGGTACCTCCGTCTCAGTTGTATTCCCATCTGGGAAAAACCAGCGCATTCTGTTTTTCATGGTGACGGCATTTCTGTTCTGGGGACGGTTGTTAGACAGACGGGATACGATGGACTGGCTGGGATTCTTCAATGCCCGCATCCATCGACTGTATCCCGTCTATCTTCTCTCGCTTTCTCTGGTATTCGCAACCGTCTTGATCTCGTCCGGATTCCATGTTCGGGAGAGTTTCGGATCGCTGGCCACCACCTTGATGCAGTGGCTTGTCTTCACAGGTGCCACGCCCCCTTTGCCACCCGACATCAACGGCTTCCAGCATACCTGGATGCTGATCGCGGGAGTCACCTGGTCATTACGCTACGAGTGGCTTTTTTACCTTGCGCTGCCTTTACTGAGCTGCTTGTTTCTCCGCTCCAAAAACTATATGGCTGGTGCGCTCTCCCTGCTTGCCTCGCTGACTTTTGTGGCCCTCTATGGTGGCAATGAGGGCATCAACGTCAAGTTGCTCGGCTGTTTTCTTGGAGGAATTTTCGCTGCCCACTGGGTACGTAACTCAAAACTATCCGAGATCAGTCGTGCCTGGCCGGCAGGACTCATCGCCGTCATGACACTGGTAGCCACTGTGGCATGGGTCCCAGCCAACTCGCCGCTGACCGTAGCCGGGTTGACCGTATTTTTCATTGTGGTCGCCTCAGGCCAGGATTTTCGGGGCTGTTTGACGGCGCCGGCCATCCTTTTGCTTGGCGAAATCAGCTACGGTGTGTATCTACTCCACGGTCTCGTCATCTGGGCAATGTTCACCCAACTGCTACCAGGCATCACAGGGCAACGCTTCGAACCATCCATATTTTTCCTGGCAGTTCCCATTGCCAGCATCATTCTCGTGCTTCTCGCCATACAGGCGAGCCTGCACATTGAACGTCCTGGTATCCGCTTGGGTAAGCGCCACCACAAGATACTGATGAATCTGTCCAATCGACTGGCCCCTGCAAGGTAATCCCGATGACTGCCTTGCGGAATACTCGGTCTCGTCTCCAACGTTATCTGGCTGTTGTCCTTTGTATCATTCCTTTTATAGCTGGAGCGAGAGACGACATGAGAGGATCCGCCCAGTTCCGCGTCACCAACGATGTTGTCAACAGCGACGTTTCTCCTTTTACGGCCACGATCAACGGCTTCGGTAATACGCTGATCACCGAAGGCGGCGGCTTCGAGCCGGTGGTATTCCGCTACAAGTTCATGGCCACCGAGGACGCGCCCAACCGCATCGTTGCCGATCCCATGGCCCTCACCCGCTACGACACCCTGCGCGAGGGATTCCTCGATGGCGCAGCGGTGCGGGTATTCCGCGTCGAGGGCGGGCGCATGCGCCTGGCGCGGGAGGACACGGTGGCGCCCGGAGGTGCCCATGCCAGCGGCTGGGTGCGCGCCATGGACGACAATCAGGTGGTCGCCGCCGACAAACCGCGCTTTGTCTTCCGTTGGGATGCCTGGAACCGGCCCAATGCGCCCTACTACTTCACGGTGCGTGCCGTGGACCGGGCAGGCAACCTCTCCGCGATAGCGCCGCCCATTACCGTCCTCGGTCCGGAAAAACCGGGCAAGACGCCCGCCCCCGCCAACGCCCTGCTACCTTTCAAAGCCACGACGGCCCCGTTCCTCGGTCGTGCATCAGCGCCCGCCGCACCGAAAAACCTGCGCGCTCGCCTCGGCGGTGATGGTTTGCTCATCTTGGAATGGGAGACATCCTCCGGTCCCGACTTGGCGGGTTATGTGGTTTATCGATCCGACTACCCGCCGGAAAAGCACAGCGGCTATTACCTGCAACTCACCGGTTCAACCGCTCCGGGACAGGCTATCCGCGCTGGCGACATGGTGATCGTCAGCAAGAAGCTCTACACCGCTTCCCGCAATCGGGACCTGTCCAACCGGGTTTGGGGCGCGGCCAACGAATACAGCCTGTTGATGCCCGGCTTGCTGGGATTCTTCCCCGACGAGGCCGCGGACAAACACTGGGCGCTGGTGCCCCACGACCCGGCCACGCCGGTGGAGGAAGCGGGGGAAACCTGCCTCCGCTTGACGCTCGGCCCAGGCGTGAAGGAATCCCTGTCGCTCTACAACCACAGCGGCACGGGACAGTCTTGGTACGAGGTACTGGAGAAGACGACTTACAAAATGGAAGTCTGGCTGCGCCAGGAGGGTAGCGGCTCGGTCCGCTTCAAGCTCACCGGCTTTTACGACAGTCCCCCACAAAAAATCGAACCCACGGTGTTCAACGTCGGCAACGGCTGGAAGAAATACGTCGCCCGCTTCACGCCACCCACGATCCAGGAGGGAGACCGGCCCAACACCATGGCCCTGGAGTTCACCGGCCCGGGCACGTTCTACGTAGACAATTTCCGCGTCTACCGGGCCGACACGCCCTTCATGGACCTGTTGCCTCGGGAGCTGGACGCCATCCGCAGCTCGGGCATGTCGGCGCTGCGCACCCACGGCCTGGCGCGAACGTTCATTCATACCTACGACATGGCGCAACTGACCAATCCCGGCGGTGTCATCAGCGGCACAGGAAAACTGAACACCCTGCCGCAGACCTTGCGTGCCATGAAGGCGGCCGGCGTCCAGCCTTGGCTGCAGGTGGAGTTCCACATGAGCCCGCAGGAATGGCTGGGGCTGATCGAGTACCTGGCAGCCCCTTACGATCCGGCGGTGGACACCCCGGTCCGCAAGCCCTGGGCCTACAAACGCTATCGTCAGGGCCAGTCGCGGCCGTGGACGGAGGAGTTCGACAAGGTCTATTTCGAATTGAGCAACGAAACCTGGAACGGCCTGTTTTCCCCGTGGACTTTCCCCGCCATGCGCGACGCAGCGAGTGACAGGAACTATAGCCCGGGACAGGTATACGGCCTTTACCAGGAATACGTGCGCGGCGTGATGGCCGGCAGCCCCTATTGGCAGTCCGCCGGCTTGAACAAAAAGCTCGCCTTCGTGCTGGGCGGTTGGGCGGCGAACATGGGCTACAGCCACGATGCGGCGGCGGCCTCGCCATCGTCGGACTATCTGGCGATCGCCGCCTACAACGGCGGTTGGGACGAAGCCGAAGGCCCGCCGAAATTCGATGCCGCGAGCCTGTTCGACACGCTGTCCAACACGGTGCAATCCGCCCTTCCGGTGGCGGAACGCTATGCTCAGGAACTCCGGGCGCTGAATAAAGCCCGTGGTGATCACCCCTTGCGCCTGGCCACCTATGAGGCGGGCCCGGGCTATGCCCTCAACGGACTCAACGGCGCCCATGTCAGCGAGACCCAGCAAAGGGAACAGGAACAGGTGATGAAAAGCCTGGCGGCGGGTACCGCGACGCTGGACGCCTTCCTGGCGCGGGCCTATCGGGGCTTCTCGGTGCAGAACTTTTTCACCTTCGATGCCGGGCCGCTTTGGAAATCCCATGCCAAGTGGTACCACGGCGGCCAGGCCTATCCGTCCTGGAAGCTGCTCTCGCTGTTCAACCAGGAAGCCGCCGGCCCCATGCTGCGAACCGAGACCCTGAACGTACCCACCGCCGAACTGAAGGGTTACAGCCGCCGCCAGACGGTGAAGGATGCGCCCCTCGCGGCCATTTACGCCACCCGGCGCGAGGACCGCTTCAGTCTGGTAGTGGTGTCGCGCAAGGTGGCGGACTATCCCCTGACCGGCGACGACGGCTATACCCCGGTGACGGTCCAACTGCCTTTCGCCAAGGCCAAGTCGCTGACGCTTTACCGCATGACCGGGCCCGCCCGAAGCAACAATCTGCTCACCGATAACGTGAAGGTGGAGCAGGTCGAACTTCCGGTTCCGGACACACTACGCACCTTCAACCTGAATGACGCGACCGGGGCGGATTCCCGCGGCCTGCCCCCGGCCTCGACCTACCTGTATGTTTTTGAAGGCGTGGCGGGAGGAGTCCGCTGAGTCCATCGGGCGAGCCGCCCGATACGGCTAGCCCGCGTTCGGCTTGATGGCGATTGCCAGCAAACGGTCCAACAGGAAGAAGGCGAGCAAAGCGACGACCATCAGCACCATACCGGCGGCGCCATGGAGGAAACCCTGGCCGGCTTCATCGCCGAGGTGATAGGTGACCAGCACCAATACCATGACCCGGACGACATTGGCGACGAAGGCGATGGGCAGGATGCTGGCCACCATGAGGGCGTTGTGCAGCCGGCTGTCGCGTTTCTTGAGGTAGAGAAAGAGGATGCCAAGGGCCGACAGGCTGAACATGGAGTGCAAGCCGGAGCAGGCATCGGCCACCAGCAGTTGATACTGGCCGATCGCCAGCACCACGCCATGGCGGGCGACGGGATAGCCTGCCGAGTAGAGGCTGTTCTCGGCGAGGTAGGACACCCATTGCTTCAGCGGCCCGGTCACGGCATCGACCAGGATGCCCGGCAATGGAATCATGAACACTTGGTAGAGCAGCGGAAACCAGGCCACCCGGACCCCGGGCCACCCCAGGACCAGCAAACACAGGCCCAGCAGCACCGGTAATTGCGAGCCCAGCTCCAGGATGGACACATTCAACATGCGTCCAACCGCATAGACCGCCAGTCCCAGGAGGAAACAGATCCAGCCGGCAAGGGGCGCGGGACTGGGCTGCACCGCAACGATGGCCTGGCGGCGATCCCAGAACAACCAGATCACCACCATCAGGATCAGGGCGCCATGGGCCTGCTCATCTGTCTGCCAGATGGTGTTGAGCGCCCACCAATACGTGGGCAGGTAGAGCGCGGCCACGCCGGCCAGGAGCAGGACCCAGGGTTGCCGCCAATAGGGCAGCGTGGGCGACAGCGATGGCGTCATGCCACTTTCACCAGGGGCGGATCATTGAAAACGGAGCCGATGACTGCCACGCCGTTCCGGTTCAGGGACTTGACCATCTCGCCGAAAGCGCTGACCCGGGTCACGTTGTTGCGGCCCACCGCCAGCACCGCGCCCGCATGGGTGGCCACCATGGCGGCATCGGCGCCCTGGCTCATGGCCGTGGTGTCGATCAAGACCACCTCATAGCGCTTCCCAGCCTCGGTGAGGAACTGCTGGAACTGGGGCCGGTTGAGCAATTCCAGCGGGTTGGGCGGTACCGGCCCGGAAGGCAGTACATCCAGGCTGGAAAATGCCTTGATGGGGACAATCGCGTCCTCGTCACCCCGGCCGGCCAGGAGCGAGGACAAACCACGCTTGTTGTCCAGCTTGAACAGTTCGTGCTGACGGGGCATGCGCAGGTCGGCATCCACCAGCAAAGTACGCTCCCCCAACTGGGAAAACAGGACCGCCAGATTGGCCGCCAGATAGCTGCGCCCTTCACCCCGGGCGGCACCAACGAGCGCAAGGGTAGTCTGTTCCGCCTCCCGGTCGAACCAGCGCAAGAGCAGTTGGCTGCGGATGGAACGCAACTGCTCCACCAGATGGCTGAAGGGCTGGTAGGCCGCCACGACTTCTTCACTGACGGGACGGCCACCAGCAAGGGGCAGATAGGTATAGCTGAACTGATGGGACAAAGCGAAGCGGATATCTTCGTCGGTCAGCAGGCCGAGCCGGATCGCCGCATCGCCGAAGCGCAGGTTTTCCTCTTTCTGTAACTTGAGGATGCGTTCCGCCTCTTCAAGGCTGAGCATCTCCGCATCGATCAGGATGGCACCAATGGAACGTTGCGGGTTCTGCAAGGTCGTTTGCATCATGCGTTCTCCGGCAGCATGCGCCAGGGGCGTTTTCGGATGTTGCGCAGGAAGGACCAGGCGATCGCCAGGCGCTCCTTCACGGTGTATTGCTTCGGCTCCGGCGTCAAGGCGCCGAGCAAGGGCACCAAATCGGCCACCATCAGGTCGCTCGCATTGCGGACGCGGCGATCCATGAGTTCCACGGCCATCGCCAATACGATGCCGAGCATCAGGCCACCGCCCAGGGAGGCCATGATGCTCTTCATCAATACGGGCCGGGACGGCTCCGTGGGAGGGACCGCGGGGGACAACACGCTGATGTTGGTCTGCTCCGACTTGCTTTCCAGGCTCAATTGGCTCATCCGCTGGGAAACGGCTTCATAAGCGTGCTGAGCAGTTTCCACATCCTTGACCAGGACGGCGATCTCGTCGTGCTGGGAGCGTAACGCCAATACCTTCTTTTTCTGCTCCTCGATCAGGGCACGCAGCTCGGACTCCTTCTGCACCGTGACCCGGTTGGCCGTGGCCGCGGTTCCCGATATGCGCCGGATTTCTTCGCTCAACTGCTGCTTGAGGCCGGCAATCTGGGCTTCCAGTTGCAAGCGTTGAGGATGATTCCTGCCCACGTTGCTGCTGATCTCGTCAAGCTTCGTCTCAGCGCGGGAAATGTCAGACTTCAAACCCTGGATCAGGGGATTTTGCGCCACATCGGGGGACAATTCGCTACCGCTGTTCTTTTCCCGCGTCGCTGCATCCACTTTCTGCCCCTGGATTTCCGAGAGTTGCTGGGTCAGGGCATTGAGCCGGGCAGTCTCCTGGTCCACCCGCTCGTCTGTGGCCACGATGCCGTTCTCCTGCTGATAGCTGGAAAGCCGTTTCTGCGCCTTTTCCAATGTGGTACGCAGACTGGTCAGACGTTCGTCGAACCAGGCTGCATATTGCCGCGCGGGTTCGACCCGGAGATCGATGGTGGTGTCGATGTAGGCCTGGACGAAGGCGTTGGCGATGGCGGCGGCGGATTGGGGATCCCGCGCCGCATAGGAAAGACTGATGATGTTGTTGCCCTTGAACGGCTTTACCACCAGACTCTTTTGTAAAAGGGCGCCGTAGTAATAGTCGAAGGGCGTTTTACCCTCCGTTTCCTGACGCCAGGACTGCACCACCGCCGGGCTCTGGTCGAAATGCATCAGCTTCACCACCCTGGCGGCCACGCGGTCGCTCTGGATGATTTCGGTCTGCGTGGACATATAGGCGGGCGATGCCATGGCTGGCTGGGCGATGCCGGCAATCGGATCGGTCTTGACATCCACCACGACGGACACCGAAGCGGTATAAAGCTTCGGCATCAACAGCGTGACGACCGTACCGACCGCCGCGGTAACGAGGAAGACGATCAATACCAGCTTGCGCCGGGCCAACAGGACAAGGAAGAACTGCTGAGGCGTCATGATCAGAGCAGGCTTTCGCGCACGTAGATGACATCGTCCGAATTCACCGGATCGTCCAGATCGGGCTCCAATTTCTCCATCTTTCCATCCTTGTTGCGTCGATAAAGACGGACACCCCGCAAGGTGCCGCGCAGCGTCGCCCCGCCACCGAGGACCAGGGCCTGGCGCACGGTCATCTGCCGTTCGATGCGGAAAGCGCCCGGGTGCTGCACTTCGCCGTAGACATACACCAGCGGCGCGCGATGAACATAGATGATGTCGCCGCCACGTACCTGCACGTCCTGTTCCGGCTGGTTGTCCAGGAACATGCTGGCCACATCCAGCTCGAGGCGATAGGGTTTGCCGTCACGCTGGCCGATCAGGATCAATACGTCGCTGCCACCGGGATTGATACCTCCCGCCAACGCGAGCAGGTCGCTGATCTTGCTGTTGGCCTGCTCAAGGGGGAAACGCCCGGGGCGCCCCACCTGGCCCAGTACCGCGACCTGATTGCCTCGCACCTGCTGGACCAGGATATTGACCTGGGGTTGCTGGACGAATCCTCCGTCACGGAGCATCTGGGCGATCTTTTGTTCGGCGGCGCCGATGGTCAAGCCGCCGAGGGGCACGGCCCCGACCAGGGGATAGGTGATCATCCCGGTCTCGGAAACGCGGGTATCCACCGTCAGATCGGGATTCTGGAAAACGGTGATCCTGACAATGTCGCCCGCCCCCAGGACATATTCACTTTCGTCGGCGTTGGCGCCACCGGCCAGAAACAGGAAACACAGGAGCGACGCCAGGAGTCGCGCAGCAATACGCACTAGCATTCTGCAAGCCTTTCAGGTTGCGGGGATGTCGCCCCGAGTGGGCGAGGGAAGAATGAGCGCAACCGTTACTTGAGCCCGGCAACGGCTTTATCGACGACGGCCGGCGTGGCCACGGATTCCGCCTGGGCGGTGGTCGGTTGCGTGGGGGCGGCGTTCTCCGTCTTGGCGGTGGATTCACCTGCCCCCGTCTTGGCAAAGTCGCCCAGATATTCGACGGTGGCCTTTTCCCGTAGCTGCTTCATTTCCTTGGTCACCATTTCCATCCGGCGCTGATTCGTCAGGTATTGCTCCACCATGGGAATCGCGGACCTCTCATCAATTGGTGCGGCCTTTGACGCCGCCAATTGCACCACCAACACGCCCTCGGGCGTGGGAATCACACCGATTTCCCCGTCTTTCATCTGCTGGAAGCGGGGAAGCAATTCCATGGGCAATTGCTCGGCCGCCTTGGTGGTGTTGTTGACGGCTACCGGTATTTTCTGTTCCTTCAGCCAATCGGCAACCTCCGCCAGCGACTTCGCCTTGGCCATGCGTTCCTTGAGCTTGGGCAACAGGTCGGCGCCCCCCTTGGCGGAGAGTTCGTTGATATTAAACACGCGGCGGTCGGAGAAAAGCTCCGGATGCTTGCCATAGAAATCGGCGACCTCGCTGGCAGTGGGCTTCGTCAGTCCGCTGGTCAATTGTTCAAGGTAGGCGCGGGAAAGGATTTCCCGTTTGGCTGACTCTATCGCCATCATGACCTTGGGATCACGGTCGATCTTCTTCTCCACGGCTTGCTCCACCATCAGCTCCTGCTCAACGAGCTTTTCAAGGACCTGCTTGCTGGCAACCTTCGCCTGCTCGGGGGTCAGGTTCGGCGTCCTCGACAAGGCGTTGTTGATCTGATGAACCGATATTTCGTTCTTATTGACCTTGGCCGCGACCTGCGTGGCAGCCTTGTGCTCGCCACAGGCCGCGAGGATCAGGGGCATGGAAACGAGGATCAGCAGACTTTTAGAGTGACGTTGAATGAATGACATGGGATGGATATCCGAGAGTGGGGTCATATGGCAATACACGGGTAAGCCAGGACGTGGCGTCCGGGACGCGCGGACGAATGAAAATGATCGGCAGCATCGGACGGCCAGAATAGCGATTATTTATTACAGTCCAGTTGCATCCCCACGCTGTCGACCGATCGATTCGTTCGGTGCCGCCCCAATAAAGAAAGCGGAAGATGGCTGCTTCCGCCCTTCCCCTCCCGCTGGGATATCGTCGTGGCGAACAAACAGCGGCCCAGGTCCCCTGGGCAAACCGGGGTGGGACTAGCGCGGTTCCAGGCGCGATTGCGCGGGCATGACGCCGTATGCGTCAGCCGCGTTTATGAATGCCCTTCGGTTCCTCTCGCCGTGCCATACCCAGCAGGGACAAGCCGGCCAATACCAATGCGACGGTGGCCGGCTCTGGCACCGGGCTCATCACTTCACCGAGGGCGGAAAATACGGCCAAATCCTGGTGGCTCGGGCTATGCCAGATATCCAGCGAATACGTGTTGGCCTGGGGCAGATTGTTGAGCCAGTCCTGGGCCAGGGCCTGCACCTGCTTGCTATCGGCGAAGGCCTTGAAGCTGCCGCCGCGAAGGTTGTAGGCGTTGCCGTTTTTTTCATTGACAATTTCCCACACAGCGATTTGGAACGCGCCCGCCGTCGCCGCGTCCACGACCTTTGTGTAAAACCCGGTGGCGAGCCGTCCCAGATCGGTCGCCTTGGCGGCCCCGAACAGACTGGTGGCTGACATCAGGCTGTAATCCGATATCGCTCGGTCGAATTTTGTTTCCTGAAAGATATCGACGCAAAAGGCGAGGAAGGAACTGTCCGCCACCTCTGCCAAAAAGGCCCCTGCCAAGACATCCTCTTTGATCGCGGGCTTCTTGAGCTGTATGTCCACTTCGGACGAATGTCGGAAAGCCCAGCCATCCACCGTCAGTGTTTCCGCATTCGCCTGGAGAGCACTGCCCAGCGCCGCCACCAACAAAACAAGGCGCGCCAATCCGGCTCGAGAAATCATGAAAAATTTCGCTGTATATCGCATGTCCATTGCACCGAAAGGTTCAACAACCCGTACCTACCGACATCCCTGGCGCACCCATCCCCTTGCGACGGACCACCATCACCATGGCAAACAACCCCAACCCCAGCAAAGCCCAAGCACCAGGTTCGGGAACTGGCGGAAGATCGAGCAGCACATCCGGAATCGCCGCCAGGGAAAAAAGATAGGCGCCACCGGAAGAACCCGTCGCGGTTCCCGTCACCGCTGCGTGATAGGTTCCGCCGTCCAGGGGTTGGAGGAAATTGGTCAAACCACCGGCTGACGACCCCACCAGCTGACCTGTGCCGTCAAAGAAGGCATAGGCCAGATTTTCGATATGCAGCAAGTTGAGCGGTCCGGCTTGCATATCGAGGGGCACGGCGCTGGCCGACAGAAAGGATTGATCCGGCATTTCGAATGCAATCAGGTTCTGGAACTGGCCCGACATCACTGTCGCGCTATAGACGTAGGGGGTTGGCGCCAGCAGGCCGGCGTCCGTCTCGGCCAAGGCCTCCCCATGGAGCCCAAGGAAAACTCCCAGCACGGCCGCCAAGCGGCCAAGCATCCGGTAAAGATTCGGTTTCATTTCTCACTCCAACCGGGTGCGGCATCGGTATCCCCTGCGGAAAACGACGCGCGCCAACAGCCCCGGCACCCTAGGAAAAATCGGCAATATTGCCCCCCGATGATGCTCCCACCATCCAATGACAGTTATTGGATCGCGGCACCCGTATTCACTAGTCCATTCAGATCATTGCCAAACCACCCTGGCTTGAATCAACCCCCGAGCCTCACCATGGATTACTGATTTGCGCCTAATGGCTCAGCGCGGTGTCAACCGGCCGTCATCGCCTTCTGGCAAGGTGTCTGTTCCAAAAAAGCCGGCGCGCGTTCCCACCCCTATGAAGATCTTTCGTTTCTTATCGGTCGTTCTTCTCCTGGCTGCGCCGCTCCTGTCGATTGGCGCAACCGCGCCAGATGAAGTGATATCCCGGCTCCGCTCCGGAGAGGTGGTTGATCTCATCGTCGAATATGACAGTGCCGCCATTGAGCAGCAGGCCGCGCTGGCACGCAGCCGTAGCCCCCGTCGTATTGACGACGATGCGACGCTCAAAGCAAAGGCAAACGGATATTTGCAACTTAAGGATCGTGCCGATACTGTTGGATACCATCCGGATAGCGAGACGCTGAAAGATTACAGCCATCTTCCCATGCGTTTCCGGCGGTTCCGTTCCTTATCCGCCCTGGAACGGTTCCTCGCCCGCCCCGAAGTCAAGGCCGTATTCCCCGACACCGTGCTCCACCCCGTGCTGGCCCAGAGTTTGCCGTTGATCAACCAACCCACCGTCGCCGCCGTGGGGGAGCGGGGCAGCGGTACCACCGTGGCCGTCATCGACAACGGGATCGACTACACCAATGCCGCCTTCGGCTCCTGCACCTCGCCCGGCGTGCCGGCGACATGTCATGTAGCCGCCTCGCTGTTGTTCGGCAGCGGTACGACGGACAACAGCCACGGCACCAACGTATCGGCCATCGTCCTGGGGGTTGCACCGGATAGCAGGATCGCCATGCTCAACGCCTTTTCCGGCAACGGCGCCTACACCTCCGACATCGTTTCCGCCATCAATTGGGCGATCGCCAATCGCAGTACCTACAACATTGTGGCCATCAACATGAGCTTGGGGGATGCAACAAAAAACACGTCCCCATGCCAGAACAGCAATCTTTTCTACAGCCCGGTCAACAATGCCCGCAACGCCGGTATCAACGTCGTGGCCGCTGCGGGGAACGACACGTACACCAATGCCTTGGGCAAACCTGCCTGCACACCAGGCGTCATCTCCGTGGGAGCGGTGTACGACAGCAATATCGGCGGCGTCGGTTGGGCCACCAACCCGGCCTGCACCGACGCCACCACTTCCGCCGATCTGGTCACTTGCTTCTCGGACAGCGCCAGTTTCCTGACTTTGCTTGCCCCAGGGGCCATGATCACGGCTGCCGGCATCACGCAAGCCGGGACATCCCAAGCCTCGCCCCATGTGGCTGGCGCGGTGGCGGTGCTGCGCGCCACCTTCCCCAACGAAACCATTGACCAGATTCAGGCGCGGCTCACCAGTACCGGAACACCCGTCACCGACCCGAGAAACGGTCTCGTCAAGCCACGCCTCAACCTGCTTGAAGCGGCGCGCCCCGGCAACAATGCCTTTGCCGCCCGCACTACCCTGTCGGGCAGCAGCGGCAGCACCAGCGGAACCGATCTGCTCGCCACGGAGGAAGCCGGAGAACCACAGCATGCCGGCGTTGGCGGTAGCCATTCGGTCTGGTGGAAATGGACAGCCCCCGCTGCCGGCCAGCTGAGCATCAACACCCACGGCAGCGGCTTCGACACCTTGCTGGCGGTTTACACGGGAAACGCCGTGGCCGCCCTGACACCGGTGGCGTCGAACGACAATGACGGCAGCAGCGGCAATGCCAGCGGTCTCCTCTTCCAGGCCGTTGCCGGTACCGAATACCAGATCGCCGTAGATGGCGCCAACAATGCCGCCGGTTCCGTGGCATTGAACTGGGCCTTGAACGCCTCGGCCCAGGCCAATTTGAGCGTGGGCCTGAGCGGTCCCGCCGGCGGCAGCGATGGGGCCACGGGTACTTATACCCTTTCTGTCGTCAACGCCGGCCCCCAGACCGCAACCAATGTCGTCGCCACGATGACGCTCCCGGCCGGCGCCAGCTATGTATCCGGCCCATCAAGCTGCACCATTGCGGGCAACACAGTCAACTGCGCGATAGGGACGTTGACCAATGGCGCCAGCATCGATCTCGTGGTCCAGATTTATTGGGACTCGGTGGTCGGTCCTGCATCGATTTCCGCCAGCACCACATCCGACTTGCCCGACCCCAACAGTGCAGACAACTCCGGCAGTGTCCTGGTCGAGGTAAGCGGCAACGATGGCGCGGACGCACCTACCCTGCCCGAATGGGGCATGTTGCTGCTGGCCACAGCCTTGATCGGCATGTCACTCCATCGACGGCGGCATCAATAGCGCGGAATCTTCCCTGCGGGGAAATCCGGAGACGGCGAGCGATGGGAAGGGCTTGGGAAACGAGAAAGCCCATCGGACTGTTCAAGTTCAGTCCGATGGGCAGCAATCCTCCTGGGATTCTGCCGCCCCCTTGATCACGGGGGCGGTGCAGCGAAGCGTCCTCCTGAAACGAACGCTTCAGGCGTTGCGGCTGCGGCGCCGGGCAATGACGCCGATCAGACCAAGACCAGCCATCAGCATGGTGTAGCTTTCGGGCTCGGGTACCGCGGCCACCGAGGCGAACGGCGTGTAGCCGGGGCTGCCGATTTCGTTCAGACTGGAAAGATACGACCCCTTGCCATCGCCCACGGCAGACAAGGTCCACAGGCTGGCGTTATTGGCGCCAACGGCCGCCAGGCTGCCGGGGATGCCGCTTACCCCGGTCGTTCTCGGACCAGCCACGGACCCGGTGC
Source organism: Rhodocyclaceae bacterium (assembly GCA_003963315.1). Lineage (GTDB taxonomy): Bacteria > Pseudomonadota > Gammaproteobacteria > Burkholderiales > Rhodocyclaceae > AWTP1-18. Next base: position 37,541 of record RXJP01000075.1, read on the forward strand.
CCTGGTCGTTGTAGGTCAGGCGATCCACCAGGGTACCGGTGCCATCGTAGACATTGACCTCGTCGGAACGTCCCAGGTTATTGAGATTTCCGCCAAGGACCTTGACGCTGGCGCTGAGGTTCCAGTTGGCACGGAAGGCAGCGGCGGTCTGATCGGTGAAGATCACCGACTCGCCGGCCGCCACCGTACCGAAGCCGGACAGGTTCTCCGAACCCGCAGTACGGGAATTGTCATCGAAGCTCCAGCCGGTGAAGTCAACGGTGGTAGTCCCCAGGTTGGTGAGTTCGATGAACTCGCCAATGGAACCAGTGCCGTTTCCGTTGTACATCCACTCGGTGATGCGCACATTGGCGGTGGCGGCGTGGGCGGTACCGAGCATGGCGCCCGACAGCAGCGCTGCGGCCAACAGGCGGGACAGTGGGGTGGCTTTCATCTTGGTGGCTCCTGATCAGACGGATTGACGTTTGCGGCGGGACATGAAACCCAGCAGGCCGAGGCCGGCCAACAGCATGGCGTAGCTTTCGGGTTCGGGCACGGCAGCGATGCTTTGGGCCTGATAGAGGGATGTCCCCAGGTCCGCATTGCTCACAGAGAAAACATAGAAATTATTGGGGCCGGATGTGCCCGGAACAAAGTCGTTGTCGTTGGCAAGGTAGAGCGTGTGGGTGCCGTCCGCCAGGTCTTGGCCCCAGGACAAGCCCTCCAGCTTGGAAGGAATCTGGCTTGCCGAAATACCATGGGCCGTGAGGACGGACACGACATCCATGAACAGAGACTTGGACACCGCCTTGGCGGAAAGGTCGCCGCTCAGTCCAGTCACATCCTGGGCATTGCTCAGGTTGATCTTGAACAACTGCTTGGCTGCGGCATTGGAGCCATCCCCCAGACCTTTGCCATCTCGCTCGTCCACCAGGAACTCGTGGTCATTGATGGCCAGGATTTCGCTGACGCCCGAGCCAGTGGTCAGTTTGTAGGCGTATTCATGGGTGGTTCCGGTGGCGATGTCGATCGTGACGATGCGCACGTTCTTGTTGGTGTCCTGTTCCAGGGGCGCCTGCATGATGCCAACCAGGGTCTTGCCGTCGGGCGTGATGGCGAGGCCTTCCATGCCCTTGTTGGCGACGCGGCCGGTGGTGTTGCCGGAAATTTCGACATTGCCCTGGGCGCTCAGGTTGCTCACAGCCAGGTTGCCCGGCAGTGTGAAGGTATTGATGCGCTGGCCGGTGCTGCGATCGAACTGATAAACGTAGGGACCATATTCGTCGGACACGAACACGCTACGGCCGTCGTTGGACACACGGATGCCTTCCGGGTCCAGACGTGCGTTATTGGGATTGGTAGACAAGCCGGCCGCGAAGTTGTCGGAACGACCGGTGAAGTAATAGGTCCCCGCCGAGTTCTGCGTCGGCGCACCGGAACCGAGGGGAGTCCCGTCCGCCTTGTTGCCGAGGCCCGCGCCGCTGCCGTAATTGAGGGCAGTAGGGCTGGACAACAACGTGGTGGCGGCGAGGGTGGGCGTCAGGTTGTACGCCAGACCAACACCGGAGTTGTTCACCGTCAGGTCCATGCTCACCGTCTGGAAACGGGAGATGTAGGAGACGGTGTCGTCCACCAGGCTGTTGTAGGGAGTGGCATTGGGACCGCGGTCCGGCAAAGCGAGGAAGGTGTTGCCACCAGCCCAAGCCAGCCCGGAACCAATGCCGCCGAGCACGTTGGCGGCAACGCCGTTTTCCAGGGTACCGGTCAAGCCGGACAAGTCGGCATAGGCACCGGCCGAACTACCGGTCAGGCTGCCCAAGGCGATCAAATCGGCCGCGTGGGCGGCAGGCGCCGCAATCGCGGCCAGAATTGCGAGCGGAATCAGTTTGAATTTTTTCATGGGTCCGTATCTCCAGGGGGCCTGCACCAGGCAGGCTGACTTCGACATCGGCCCAGCGCCGATAGTCTTTCAACGACCTGTCGATACTAGCGACTCGAGATTACCCAAAGACGTCTCCTCTCGGACCGAGAATAGTCTGTTCGGACTATCCACATGCCGCCGTCAGCCCAGCCCCAAGGCAATGACCCAACGCTATCGAGGAATAAGCCCAATACAAAAAAAGGGGCCAGAATTTTCCGGCCCCTTTGTGACACATAGCGAACAGCTCAGACGACGCCCTTGCGACGCCTTGCGACTACGCCCATCAGGCACAAGCCCAGCGCCATCAACCCGTAGGTCTCAGGTTCGGGCACAGGCGCAATCGCCACGCCACCAAAGCGTGTGCCGGCATCGGCCGTCTCCACCACGGAGAACGCTGTGTTATCAGCAGTGGAATTGGCGCCGACGGTAATGGAGACGATTTCGTTGGGATCCGCGCCCAAGTCATGGGTAGCCTCATCGCTGACGGTCGATGTTGTCGCGAAGAGGGTGAAGGTGCCGTCGACATTCTTCCGCCCCGTGAGATTACGTAGGCCATCTTCCTTAACCGACCAGTTCAGACCAGCGGGTGTCGTAATCTGGTTGATCAAACCTGACTGGAAGGTAGCCATTTTGCTCCACACGCCGTTGATAAGCTTCCATTCTTCCAGACCGCCGGAAGTACTGGCAGCTTTGTTCAGACTGCGCGCACCGTCCCCCTCGTCAGCCACAAACAAAGTCGTATCGTCGCCGAACCAGAGACCAAAAGGATGCTCGACACCGGTGGTGGATTTCGCCAACACCGTGGAAAAGCCGGGCAGGATGGTGATGGAAGCGTTGGTCGGAATCGCACCACCGTTGTTTAGCGCGCCAGTCACACCGACTTGATACACGGTATTGATGCCGTTGCTGCCGCTGCCTTTAGTCACGTAGAGCGTACCGTTGTAGACGGTCATACCTCGGAAATTGTCGTCCTTACCCGTTTTGTCGGCTGCATATCCGGCTTGGGTGACGTCAAAGCCATATTGGCCGCCCTTACCGCCGGAAACCGGCGTAGGACCTGAACCTACGACGGTGGTATTTCCAATACCAGGATTGCTTGCCGAGATCATCTGTACGCCTGTATTGGCGCTCAATTGGTTAAACGTCGTTTGAGATGTGGTTGAACCGGAAACAGTACCGGAGTTTCCCGCGTTCCCCACCATGTAGTAGTTGCCATTGGCAAGCACGGCAGCACGGCCGTTGTTACCGCTGTAGGCATTGACACCCGTCACGGTAACCGTACCGGAGGAGAGGCTGACCTGGCCGATGGCACGTTGATAGGTTGCCGTCACCGTATTGGTGGGATCGTTGACCGCGGCCGTGTTCGAGTTTGACACGTCGATTTTTCCAACTGCCGCCTTGTAGCCCATGAACGTGATGGCGCTGCCATCGGTAGACACATTCAAGGCGAGCTCGGACTTCGAAGCAAAACTGGAGGTCATGACGCTTGGATCAATCGCCAGCGTGCTGATGAAGGAGCCTGCTGTCGTCAACTGATCCAAGTAGATCGCAGAGCTAACGCCAAATGAAGCATCAGGTGTTTCATTCTTGAAAACGTTGGGGAAGGAGCCATCGGCAACCGCGGTACCGCCGTAAGGCAACGCAGACCCGGCAACGAGCGAAGCCACATCACCTACATCCTGATATACCGTGCGCGAAACGATCAGATTGCCGCCAGAAAAACTGTCGGCGAACGCGGGCACGGAACTGCCCAAGAAAAAGCCCGCCAACAAGGTCGGGATTACTAAACGCTTCATTGTTGTGACTCCCAATAGATTTTTTTAAGGAAATGGCACGTGGTCATTTGGTTCTAAACATCGCCTCTGCGATCCGACCTGAGACGAAAAAGCGAAGCACAGATACGGGAATCACTTTAGGAACTCTTTGTGGCTCGGCGATGACCCTGATACGTTTTTTAATAGTCTTTTCTTGCTATATCAGCAATTTACCGACAGCATTCCGTCAGAAATCCTCGCCGTGGTGGCAACGATGAAGTATCGGTCAAAGTCAATTGTCGACACTCATTGTCCTGCCAAGCCGACGTGGGTAGTCCGAAGACGTCACATCTTTGACGCAACCTTTAATTAAACTCGAATAACCCCATTGTCATTACGACGCAAACAAAAATCGACAGACCTCTCCTAATGAAATTGAGATTTTTTCCTCTGTTGCTGTTGTTTTCTTGCCTGAATTCCCAAGCCGACAGCGCTAATTTTTCGTTGCGTTGTGAAGCATTCGCACGATCAGCACCGTTGTCCACAGCATTCAAAGATATTCAGGTCGAAATGGACGAAACCTTGGGCATCAACGATCTGAGAAACCGTGCTGGGACCTACCTATCCCCTTTCCACAGCGTACTGGGCCTGACCCACGCGGAACCCATGGTCAACGTGCGTCTCCAGCCTCGACAGTTGACCGATGGCAACGGCCGCCGTTGCGCCGCCCCCGGAGTCACCGTCACCATCGGCTTCAACGCCCTCCGCGTCTATCTGGCACGGGAACTGGACAATCCCTGCCGGCGGGACATCGTCTATCGGCACGAGATGGAGCATGTCTCCGCCTGGCGTGACCATTTCCGTGCCGGTGCCCGGCTCCTCCTGCCGTTGATGCAAACGGACCTCGCGGGCCCCTACGACATTGAATCTGAATCCGACGAAGACGAGGCGGCACTGCGCCAACGGGTCGAGGCCCGCCTTGTCCCCCTGTTGCGTCGCCTCGAGGACGGCGTGGCGGCGGCCCAACGGGCCATCGATTCGCCAGCGTCCTACCAAGGCGTGGAAAACCGCCTCCGCGGCTGCCCGCCATGAATCCATCCCCCCGGAGCCAGCGGATCGGATTCGCGATCTTGTAACAAAGTCTGCGGATACTGGTCTTCCCGCCGGCTCCATGGATCGGCATCGATGTCCCCACGAAAACAACTTCCCAGAATCCGGCGATGGCTGCTGGCCTTGTTGCTCATGCAGCAGGGCAGCGCCCACGCCTTGATGGCCGGTGCCTGGCCGGATTCCCCGGCTGCACGGGTGGACGCCAACCGGGCAGCTTCGCCCTGGGCCGGGGTGGGCAGCATCAGCGCCGCCGGGCAAACATTCTCCGGTGCCCTGGTCGCGCGCGACTATGTGCTCACCGCGGCCCATGTGGCGGCCGGCCTCGTGCCGGGGCACGCCACATTCAACCTCAATGCCGGCGGCGACCTGAGCGAACAAGTGGCCATCAGCAATGTATTCGTGCATCCGGGCTACCGTGGTGTTGACCGCAACCATGTCGCCAACGATATCGCCTTGATCAAACTGGCCCAGCCCGTGCCGGACGGCGTGCCGATCTACGGCCTTTACCGCAACCGACTGCCGCCGGGGGCGACGCTGACCATGGTGGGGTACGGCGCCAGCGGCCAGGGCGATCTGGGCGTAAGCCGACGGGCCGACCCGGCGGTCAAACGCGTGGGGAAGAACGTCGCCGACAATTTGGGCCCCGGCGGCAATGGCTCGAATGCCCAGGCCGTTTACTACTTCGATTTCGACGGCCCCGATGCCGCCAAAAATCGCATGGGCGGGCTTACCTTGGGGAATCGCACGGAGACCTCCCTGGCCGATGGCGACTCCGGCAGCCCCGCCTTCGTCAGGGACCGTTCGGGACATTGGTTGTTGGCGGGAGTCAATACTTTCCGTTTCGGTCCGGCCGCCACCTTCGGCAACGGTGGCGGCGGACAGAACGTCGCCACCTATGCCGAATGGATCGACGGCATCCTGCTCGCCCCGGCCACGCCGATCCCGGAACCCGACGTCGCCATGTTGTTGCCTTTGGGTGCCCTGTTCCTGGCGGAGAAATTTCGGCGCCGAAAAAAATGAAAGTGCCGAACGAGCCCATCCGCGTTGAGCCTGTCTAAGCGCGGACCACGGCAAAACCGGGCATAGACTAGGCTCTCCCGAGCAACGTCAAGGGCCCGGCCCGAACGGGTTGGGACCGCGTCAGCGCGTCCCTTAGAAGGTGTATTCGACGTTGAACGACGCGGAGCGGCTGTGGAAACGGAAATCCGTCGTGGCCGCGGTACCGTCGTAATTGGAATTCCGCGCATCGTAGCGCAACGAAAGATCCAGCTTCAGCGTACGCAAGGCTTGGTAACTGGCCGAAAGCGCAACGCTATCCAAGGTGTCGTCGCGTTTGGGAATCGCAGTGGCGACCGCCACGGGATCCCCCAGGTAACGACTCTGCTTGTGTTCCAGCGACAGCGCCACCTGGGTTTTGGCGCCGGCCGCCCAAGTGGCGGAAAGGCTGCTGCCGTCGTTGACCACGTAGCTGGCGTTCAAATCGCCGGCCGCCCCGAGATCGCGGCTGCGCCGCAGCGTCAACGTACTTTTCCCCGTCGGCTGCCATGTCCAGCCGACGCTCCCTGTGGGTCCGGAAAAATTTCTTTCCGTCAGTTGCCTCATGGTACGGCGGGTCTGGCCCAAGGTAGCGGAAAGCCGGCTGGCGCCAGTCACCAGGACGGAGACATCCGCCATCAGCGAGGTATCGTCGTAACTGTTGTCCACAAAAAATAACGACACCTGCTGGGGATTAGGATAGCGGGCCTTGCTGAGTGAGGAGGTCAGCCCCGCTTCCGTCCCCCCGCCGGAGTCGTAACGCAGGGCGGCGCTGGAGCCGCCGATGCGGGCATTGGCCACGCTCCCCTGGGGCGAATCGTTGCTGCTGCCGCTGGTGGATACCCCCAAGACCATGTGCCACGCCGGGTGAATGCGCAGACTGACATTGGCGGATGCATTGTTGACAGTATTGATGTTGCGCACCGGCGCCTGGGTCTGGCCATTGCCGAAGCCGGACAGGCTGGTGCTGCTGCTCGAGGTGACCTCGCCACCGATCAGATCGGTCAACGTCCAGGACAAGCTCCCTTTCAAGCTCGACCCGTCATTGTCGAAACGGGAAAAGTTCCAGTAGCGGTTGCGCCGCATATCCGCATCCATGCGCAGGCGCTGGCGGCCAATGGTCTTGTCCAGGGAAAGGTCCAGCCGGGTGGTGTCGATGCGGTCCCAAATGCGGTCGCTACCGAGCAAGGCCTGGGCATTCGCCGAGGGCGCCAGGCGAAAGACGTTGTCGTCCTGCAGCGCGCTGCGGCCGATCACGAGATTGAATACATCCGCTTCGTCGGCCGCGGCGGTGAGGGACACGGCCAGGGCGACGAAGGCGGCGGCTGACCGAGCATGACATCGAATTCCCATCGTCGGCCGATTCTAGGCAAACGATATGAAAATTCCGTGACTGGACAAACCCGCGACGAATGCCGGCCCCCTGGCCCTGTAATAATTCCACCATATTGGTTCGCTAGGCTTGGAGGTCACTATTGGCCCCCCGGTGCCTCATGCTTTCCACATTCCACCGCCAGACGAGCATTTTCCGCTCCCGGCTGAGCGTCATTTCATTGATCGGCATCACCTTCGACCCCGTGGTCGTGGTGGCGACGCTGTTCGCTTCCGCGCTGTACGCCGAAGACAATATCGGCGCCCCCCATGTGGTCCTGGCGCTGATCGCCTTTTCCCTGACCTTCCCAGGCACATCCCGCCTGCAGCAGGGCAACTGGGAGTTAGCCCGCGAGGTGTTGGGCGGCTGGCTTTCCATCACCTTGATGCTGCTGTTCTTCGGCTACGCCACGGGCTACCTGCGCCAATTTGAGCGCGATACCGTGCTGACCTGGTTCTTCCTGGCGCCGACGGTGCTGATCATCGGCAACATGCTACTTCGCCTCGGTCTCACCAGGGCGTTGAGCACCCATGGCAACCAGCGCCTGGCCGTCATCGCCGGCATGAACGAAATCGGTCAGCGCCTGGCCCAACAGTTCCGGGAAAACCACTACCTGGGCACCCGCTTGGTGGGTTTCTTCGACGACCGAGATCGCTTGCGCCTCGGCGCCCTGGGGCAAAATCAGACCTTGCTGGGCAGGATCGACACCCTTGCCGCCTTCGTCAAGGACAATCGCATCGACGCCATCTACGTCACGTTGCCCATGGCAACCCAGCCCCGCATCTTGTCCCTGCTCGACGCCCTCAAGGACACCACCGCATCGATCTATTTCGCACCTGACATCTTCGTCACCGACCTGATCCAGGGACGTCTGGAGAACCTGGCGGGCATGCCGGTGGTTGCCGTTTGCGAATCCCCCTTCACCGGGGTGGACGGCCTGATCAAGCGCAGCAGCGACATCGTGCTTTCCCTGTTGATCCTGATACTGATCGCCCCCCTGCTGGCGGCCATCGCCCTCGGCGTGAAGTTCAGTTCCCCGGGGCCCGTTCTTTTCAAACAGCGCCGCTACGGCGTGGATGGGCAGGAAATCGTCGTTTTCAAGTTCCGCTCGATGACCGTGCTCGAGGACGGTAACACCATCGCCCAGGCCACGCGCAACGACAAGCGCATCACCCCCTTCGGCGCCTTCCTGCGCAGGACATCCCTGGATGAGCTACCCCAATTCTTCAATGTCCTGCAGGGGCGCATGAGCATCGTCGGTCCGCGTCCCCACGCCATCGCCCACAATGAGCTGTACCGCAAGCTGGTCAAGGGCTATATGGTCAGGCACAAGGTCAAACCGGGCATCACCGGCCTGGCGCAAATCAACGGCTATCGCGGCGAGACCGACACGGTGGACAAGATGGAAGCCCGCATCGACTACGACCTGCAATACCTGCGCAATTGGTCCCTGGGCCTGGATCTGTGGATCATCCTGAAGACGGCCCTGGTCGTGATCCATGACCGCCATGCCTATTGACCGGTGCGCCCCGTCCCTGCGTCACATCGCGGCAATCTTTCTCCTCTGTACGGCCTGCCGGGGATTTGCCGGCAACGGCCTGGCCCAGGCTGAGTCGGGCTATCGGCTGCGGCTGCCGGCCCCCGATGCCTTCCGACTGGCGGACACCTCCCGTTACCGCGCCCAACTCCCGACGGGACGACTTCCGGAGGACGCGCCGTTTCGGGATTGGGTGGAGGAAGCGGCTCACAAACGTCACCTGGATCCGGCCTTGCTGCAGGCCGTGATCCAAGTGGAATCGGGTTACAACGCCACGGCGGTGTCGGCGAAAGGGGCGCAAGGCCTGGGGCAATTGATGCCCGACACGGCGCGCCGCTACGGTGTGGTCAACCCCCATGATCCGCGACAAAACCTGGACGGGGCGGCCGCCTATCTCCACGACCTGCTGCAACGCTTCGATGCCGACACGCCTGTCGCCCTGGCCGCCTACAACGCCGGGGAAGGCGCGGTGGAACGCCACGGCAGACGCATCCCGCCCTATGCCGAAACCCGCCGCTATGTCCCCGCCGTGTTGGCGCGCTATCGCCAAATCGACGCGAAGCGAACGAGCCCCTATCGCTTGGTGAAGCCCCATCCCGCGCCGGCCCCCGCCATCGCGGCGGAAGGACAGCGGAAGGACGCCCCTACCAGAATTGCCAGTTTCCCGTCGTCAGGACCCAAAGCCCCAGCAGCAGATTCGTCGTTCCGTGGGCGATGATCGGTAGCCAGAGCCCACCGTAACGCCTATACAGTCCCCCGTAAGCGATACCGGCAACGATACCGGCCAACCAGAGCGTGTGTTCCAGGCCGAACAGAAGCGCGGTGATGCACACGGCCCGCAGGCTCGTGCGCGCGGGTGAAAGCAGCAGAAAATCCGGGCGATCCACCCAGCGCTGGATAAAGGAACGCCAGAACAGTTCCTCCATCACCGGTACGACAACGGCTGCGCCGAACAGCCGCACCATCGCCAGCGGCCAGTTGATCTCCCCGGCCTCATTCCGTGGATCGTATCCCCGGGCCTGGCCCAAGGTCGCCCAAGCCTGGTCGAGATGGATCCAGAGCAGGAAAACAACGACGCCGACCACGATAGCGGTCCACCAGGCCCCGGGGTCGATGCCCGCGGGCATGCGCAATTCCCGGTATTCCCTTGCCAGCCACGCCAGCGCGATGGAAACTGCGGCGATCTGTATGCCATACAGCCAGCGCCCGTCCGGCAGGAGCGGCGCCAACACCCCGCCGGCGACGAGGAAACCGATGTAGATGAAGAACGGCAGGCTGCGGGCCGTGCCGGGCCCCATCTTCCGCAAGGCGAGGAAACGCTGCCTCACCGGGGGAAGCCTCCGCAAGGGCGGCTCAACGCGCCGATATTTCGCATTGTTCCCGCTGTCTGCGCCACTCGGGCTCAAACACGTAAAGCAGGGGGCCGATGTCGTTGAGAAGGTATTACAGACCATCCTCGTCATCGCCACCCCGGGCGTCGCCTTCCCAGAGGCGCCAGCCCTGGTCCCAAGTCTCACCCAACATATCCGCCTCCTGGACGTCGTTTCCACATTCGATCCCGGCACTTTATCGGGCCTCTGTTTCATGCGTTTGACGTCGTACTAGGCCACCTGAATCAGCCTTGGGCACCGTCACGGGGACGAAACACTGCGCCGGCAGAATGCGACGATTTGAATGTGATCCCCCTTGCTGGCGACGATTCCGAGTCCGGCCCTTCCCCACCGGGTCCGCAGCGCCCTGGCCGGCGCGACCTGTCCTCCATGAGCGGAACCGATAGACGGGGTCGGCCTAGGCTTCCCGCCCTGCGCAGCGTGTTGGTCTGCATCCTGGCATCCCTCCTGCTCAAGGGCAGCCTGGCGCTGGAGCCATCCGACGAGGATATCGGCCGGGCCGTCCAGCGCTATGGCGCGGGCGCGGGCCAACGCTTGAGGGAATGGAAGGAATTGCTGGCCGGGAACCGGAACGAGGGAGAAATGCGCAAACTCGAAACAGTGAACCGCTTCTTCAATCGCATTCCCTATGCAACGGATGCCGAGCATTGGGGCAAGGACGACTATTGGGCGACACCGACAGAGCTGCTGGCCAGCAACGGGGGGGATTGCGAAGACTATGCCATCGCCAAATACCTGACCCTGCGCGAGTTGGGCGTAACGGGGGAAAAGTTGCGGATCACCTATGTCAAATTGATCGGGGCCAATCGCGCCGGACTGCGCGACCTGGTCCTGGGCCAGGCGGCTTCCGGCACGCGTCTGGCGCCGGATACCGACGCGGCGCACATGGTCCTTGCGTATTACCCGGAGCCGGGCGCAGAACCCTACATCCTTGACAACAACGACAACGGAATCCGCCCCGCCGCGCAACGCAAGGACCTGGTGCCGGTGTACAGCTTCAACGGCGACAGCCTTTGGCTGGCCAAGGAATTGACAGGGCGCGGGCAATACGTTGGAGCGCCGGACCGGCTCGGTCCCTGGCGCGACCTCCTGAAACGTCTCAACAACTAGCCCGGCCGCGCCAAGGTTATCCCATGCGACTTTCCCACCTTCTCCCCCTCACCCTCGGAGGCATCTGGCTTGCCGTGTTTGCCGGGGTTCTCGCCATCACGCTGGATGGCAGCCACCGCACTCAGGCCTGGCAGATGCAGTCCCACGCCCAGGACACGGCCACCTTCCTCGGGCTCGCCCTGAGTGCCGCTGCCCGCAACGACCCGGCAACCACCACCGCGATGGTGGATGCCTTGTTTGATCGCGGCTATTACAGCGAAATCACGGTTACCGCCACGGCGGGGGGGAGTATCGTCCAGCGCCGCCAGGCCCCCCACATCGAGGATGTCCCGGTCTGGTTCGTCAACCTCTTCCCCCTCGCCACCCCACCTGCCCATGCGGCGGTGATCGACGGTTGGCGCGAAGTCGCCAATGTGGAGGTGGTCAGCCACCCGGGCCGGGCCTACGAGGAACTGTGGCGGACCTGCCGCCGCACCTGCATGCTGCTGGGCGCCATCGGCATCGCATCCTTCCTGCTCACGGTGGGAACCCTGCGCCTTGCCCTGGCTCCCCTCGCACAGATGATGGCCCTGGCGCGCAACGTCGCCCTGAGGCGGTTCGACACCCGGATTGCGTTGCCATGGACGACGGAGTTGCGGCAGGTCGCAGCCGCCATGAATGACATGAGCGACAAGGTGGAGCAGATGTTGGACGGGCAGACCCGGCTTGCCGAAGACCTTTACCGGAAAGCCCACCAGGACCCGATCACCGAACTCCCCAATTTCCGCACGCTGAAGGCCCGCCTTGACCATTGGCTTCGCGCCGAGCACGCTCCCCCCAATGGCATCCTGGCCTTGATCCACCTGGACGGCTTCGCCGCCTTCAATGCCCGCCTTGGCCGTGACCATGGCGATGCGCTGCTGAGACAAGTCACCCAGGCCCTGCTCAGGCGCTTCGGCGCTGGCCCGGATGTCGTCCTCGCCAGGGGTAACGGCGCAGAATTCCTGCTGTTGCGCGGATCGCCAGATCCCCTCGACGCCGATGCCCTGGGGACCATGATCGTCGACACCTTACGCCCGCCCCTGGCCGAAGCCGGTGGCGGGCTCCCGGTCACCGTCCGCGTTGGCCTCACATTACTGTCCCCTGTGGCCGACACCTCGGCGTTGCTGGCCAGGGCCGATGGGGCGCTCAGGATGGCCCAGGGGGCCGGGGGTCGGCCATGGCATCTGGCCGAAGACGGACAAGGCCAGGCCGGCGACCACGGCGGCTGGCGGCAACGGATTCTGGACAGCCTCCACGACGACTCCCTGCTACTGCATTTCCAACCGGTGCGAACCCTGTCCGGGGCCTTGCTGCATCGGGAGGCCCTGGCCCGGATACAGGGCAAGGACGGACAATTGCTGCCGGCTGCCCATTTCATGCCGCTGATTCGGGAAACGGGCAACGAGGCCCGTCTTGACCGTCTCGTCCTGGGCAAGCTTGTCCGCGACATGACCGCCATGGGCGAGGGAGCCCAGGACAGAATTGCCGTCAATCTTTGTACGGCGTCTTTCGCCGATCCCGACTTCCCCGACTGGTTGATCCACATCCTGGCGGGACACCCGGCCCTGGCCGGTCGGCTTATTTTTGAATTTTCCGAAGTGGACTTCACTGCCGGTCGAAGCATCTTCGCTCCCCATGAGGCACGGCTTTCCGCCCTGGGCGTGGCGGTGGCGATTGATCGCTTCGGTCAGCAGGCCTCCGCCCTGCGCCTGATACGCAATGGTGCCATGGCCTACATCAAGATAGACGGCAGCCACATCAGGGGAATCGAAAACGACCCGGACAATCAGTTCATGGTCAGAACGCTGGTGGGCATCGCCCATGGCCTGGGCATCGGCGTCATCGCCGAATACGTGGAAACCGCCGCCGAGTTCGAAGCCGTCGCCGCCCTTGGCATCGACGCCGCCCAGGGTTTGTACATCGCGGCGCCCCAGGCCGGATGAAGCCTTCCAGCCAGTGCTGCCCATTCATCAAACGTTCACAAAAGCCCGATACGCTGCATGGTCGTCACTCCCAACCTGCCCTGACCCACCATGGAAAAAAGACATTCCGAACGCGTCCAGTTCTTCAATGCCCGAGACGAAAGCGGCATCCAACCCGTCTGGGTTTTCCGCCAGACACGCCAGGACTCGATCCTCGGGCTATTGGTAGACATCAGCAACCATGGCGTACAGATCATTACCAGCAGGGACGCAGCCATGGATGGCGACATGTTTCAACTCGTGATCCTGGACGAGAGCGAAGACGGACACTACCTGACGACGTTGGTGAATCGCAGATGGCACAAGGACGAAGGTACGCTCTACCTGCGCCATGGTTTCTCCTTTGAGGAAGAAGATGATATAGCCGATGCCATCCACGCCATTGTCGCTGCGGGCGCGGGCCTCAGTACCGGCAAATGGCTGCGCTGCGAATTAATTGACGCGAGCGCGGCATGAGTCCCGAGCTCAAGGAAACGGACATCGGCATGGCCGGCGATCAAGCCCAACATCTCGCCCCGCTGCCCGGCGCCTCGTTGATCGAACCGGATACCCACCGGTCCATGAACAAATTCATTTACCTGAATGCCGAAGAGGCGCCGGATGCGCCCCAGATCGTCTTCCTTTCCCGTTTTATCCAGCCGGCCAACCAGTCGGAAGAATGTCTGAGCGTGCTTGGACGATTCTTTTCCGACAAGAGCCTGTTCGCCATTCCGGTGGTGGACGACCAGAATCGCCCCTTGGGCTTGGTGGAGCGGCACACCTTCGTGGAGTTTTTCGGCAAGCCGTTCACCCGGGAAATCCACGGCAGGAAAGGCGTGGGCACATTGCCGGCGCCGGTGGTCAACCTCGGACCGGTGGTCGTGGACTCGGCCACGACGGTGGATGACGTGGCGCGGATCATCATCGATGCCGGCATGGAACACATGGTGACCGGCTTCATCGTGACCAGCGAGGGAAGCTATGCCGGTGTCGCCAACGGACATGACCTGCTCAACGAAATCACCCAGCGTCGCCAGGCGGAACTGTACGCCCTGGCCCATTACGACCTGCTCACCGGCCTGCCCAATCGCCGCCTGTTTCTCGACCGCATCAGCCAGGCCTGCCGCGAGGTGAGAAGAACGGCCTTACAGGCGGCGGTCATGTTCATCGACGTGGACCGTTTCAAACAGATCAACGACAGCCTCGGCCACGCCGCTGGCGACCACCTGCTCCGCGCCGTGGCGGAACAGTTGCAACAATGCGCACGGGACTGCGACACCGTGGCCCGCCTCGGCGGCGACGAATTCGGCATCGTCGTGGAGAACATTCGCGGCGTGGAAGACGTCAACGCCATCGCCGGGCGCATCATCGAGTCCATGGCCAAATCCGTGCTGATCGCGGATCGGGAATTCTTCATCACGGTCAGTATCGGCATTGCCCTATATCCCCAGGACGACGCCTCGGTATCCGGCCTACTCAACAAGGCCGACGCGGCGATGTATTGCGTCAAGGCCAACGGGCGCAATGGCTACCGCGCCTATGAGCCCGGCTTATCCACCGATGCGGTGGACAATCTGTCGGTGGAAACCGAACTGCGCAACGCCATCGCGCGCGACGAACTGCGGTTGTACTACCAACCCCAGGTGGACCTGAAAAGCGGACGGATGACCGGCGTCGAGGCCCTGGTGCGCTGGCAGCATCCGGCAAGGGGATTGCTCTCCCCCGCCCACTTCATTCCCGTTGCCGAGCAAAGCCATTTGATCGTCGACCTGGGCTATTGGGTGCTTACGGCGGCTTGTCGCCAGTACAAGGCCTGGCTCGGCGCAGGCAAGGCGCCGTTGAAAGTGTCGGTGAACGTATCCACCCTGCAATTCCAGCAGCCGGATTTCTCCCGGCGGGTCCAGCGCATCATCGAAGAAACCGGCATGGACCCCGTCTATCTGGAACTGGAGTTAACAGAGAGCATCATGATGCACCATGGCAACCACGCCCTGGACACCCTCCGTTCGCTCAAGTGTCTCGGGGTATCCCTCGCCCTGGACGACTTCGGCACCGGGTTTTCCAGCCTCAGCTACCTGCGGCAATATCCCATTGACCGAATCAAGATCGATCAGTCCTTTGTGCGCGGCATCAGCCAATCGAGTTCCAGCGAATCCATCGTCAAGGCCATTTCAGCCCTGGGCAAAAGCCTGAAAATGGAAGTCGTCGCCGAAGGCATTGAAACCGATACGGAACTGGACGTCATCAGGGACTGTAGCTGCGACGGCGTGCAAGGCTACTATTTTTCCAAGCCCGTTCCGGCGGAATCCCTGGCGGAATTTTTCGAAGCCGCATCCAAGACGGCCACGGCCAGCGACCTGTCCTGAAACCCGTTCGCCAGGGCATCCCCAACCTCACCCGCCCTGGGCGATGACCTCGCAAACAACCATGCATCCAACGGGAGTTTCCCGGCGGCCCCCTTTTTGCCCATTTCAGTAGGGCTCGTGCGCTGCCCCGTCTCGATTGATCAGGCTTTCTGTAATACAGCCGACAATTCCCTGTCCAACAAGGCCAGGCGACCGGCCTCGCCATCGATGAGATGGATCAGGGCATCGTATTGTTGCTGCCCCACCGCCTTGAAGCGGATGCCCAGCGCCGTCCCCTCCTGGCGCATGACGATGCCGTGAAAGGCAACGGCAGCCACGGCGGGCAGATTGAGGAATTCGAGGCAACAGGCTTGGGTCACCACGTCGGCCATGGCATGGTCCGCGCGGAAAAGCGCACCCGCCAGAGAAATATCCTCGACGCTGCCGAGATAGTGCTTGCCGGGAATTCTCAGGCGCGAGGGGCTACTGGTCATCAGGCGGGGCAGGTAGCGACGATCCTGATTCGGCATGGCCTCTCCTTTCGGATGGGATGGACTTATTGGCCGGCAGGCGCCACTACGGCTTTTCGGCCAAGAAAGCGTTGAGCCTTGCCTCCAGCGCGGCGGGCGGAATGGCGCCGCCCACCAAAAGGGAACGGCCAGAGGCGTTGTCGCGCAACACCACGCCCGGTGTCCCCTCGATACCGCCGCCGATGCCATCCTTGATGTCTTCGCCGATCACCTTGGCCGTCTCGGCATCGGCAAGGCAGCGGTTGAAGGATTTCTCGTCCCCTGCCCCGGCCTGCTTGGCCAATTGCCCCAACGCGGTGTCCCCGCCCGGGAGCCCCTGGCCATTGGTTTGCCCATCGCGGAACACCGCATCGACAAACTTGAAGAAGCCGCCGTGGCCCGCCTGTTTCGCCACGCACTCGGCGGCGTAGGATTCCTTCAAGGCATTGGCCCCGTGCATTTCCAACGGGAAATGGCGCCATACCACGTTGACCTGCGGCGACTTGTCGGCCAAGCCTTCCGCCACACCGGCGAAGCGCTTGCAGAAGGGGCACTCCAGGTCCGAGTACACCAGGATGGAATATTTGGCTTCCACCGGTCCATAGACGTGGTCCCGCGCCGGGTCCACCTTGCGCAGATTGGCCACCATTTCCATGCGCTTCTTTTGCGCCTCCTCGGCGGCTTTTTGCCGCGCTTCGGCATCCTGGCGAATGCGGCGATCAATGGCGCGGTCAACGGCCTTGTCCAGGGCGCCAGAACTTTCCAGGCGCTGCACCACCGCGTCGGCCAGGGCCCCCTCGTCCTTCTTGGCGGCCTGGGTCGGTGCGGCGAAAGCACAGGCGCTCGCCAACAGCAGGGGCATGAGGAAATGCGTTGCGGGTTTCATGTTCAGTTTTCCTTGTGACGAGGCCGGGCCCCATGGTTGATCGTGACATTCCTATCCATTATTTCCCTGGCGCCGAGGCCAGCCCTTCCCGGCTCGGCGCGACCTTCTGCTCGTCCAGCTTGTCGCGGTAGTCTTCCACCAGGTTTTCAATCTCCACCCGTTTCAGGCCGGTCAAGGGCTCCGACTGGAGCAGCGAGGATGCGCAACCCTTGCCCTGATAGGCTTGCAGCAGCTCCGTACCATAGCGGTAGAGCTTCACATTCTTGCCTTCACAGGTGGTGATGGTGTCCCGCTGCCGCTCGCCAGTGGCCTCCAGATCACGTTTGGCGGCCTCGGTGCTGCGCAGGGTGGCCATGGTATCGGCCAACTGCTTTTCCGTCTCGGCCAGTTTGGCGCTCAGCTTTTCCTGGTCGGCCTTCAGCGCCTCAAGCTCGCGGCCCAAGGCCGTGGCCTTGGCGCCCAGCCCGGAGGCTTTACGTTGGCTGGCCTCCAGCTTGTCCTGGGCCTCCTTCAGTCCGTTTTCCGCCGCTGTCTTCTGTTGGGAAAGCTGCGCCTTTTCCTGCTCCACCTTGCGCAGCATCTGCTGCAGGCGCTTGGCCGAGTCCTTCTTGTCGTCGGCAGCGTGGCCAGTACAGGCTATCGACGCCAGCAGGACCAGGGCCGCCATTGCGGGAAGCAACCGTTTCATCATGCCTCTCCCTTAGAAAGCGGCGGACAAATCCACCTGGAGTTGATCCACTGAGAACTTGGGATTCGTCGTGGAGAAACCGCCACTTGCCGCAATCGGGATCGTGGAATGCAGCGAGTCCGCAGACAGCCAACGCACGCCAAGATTCACGTTGCGGTCAACGCCGTAATTGAAGCCCAGGATGTAGCCCTTGTTGTTGGTGCCTCCCAGACCGAAATCAGACGAGGTAAAAGCGTCCAATACCGCGTCGCTGCCGACGCGGCGGAAGGCGACGTAGGCAGCCCAGTCGTCGCGCTCCACCACCTTGGGCATACCCACCTGGAGCTTGACCTGGAAGCCTGAATTGCTGCCATCGGGCATGTCCGCAGAAGTGAGGCCGGTTCTGGCATAGATTTCCGGACGCTTGAAACCGATGTTGCGCACATAGTCGCCGATCAGGATGGCATGCACCGGATCCCACTGGCCCAGGTCCAGCATCGCGGTCAGGTTGACCTCGCGGAAACGGGAAGCGAGGCCCCAAATGGTATTACTAACGCCAGCGCCAGGAATATCACTTGGTGCATTCGTTCTAAACAGCGTGTTGCCCTTCTGGCGCAACCCGGCTTCGTATTCGTACCGGCCGTAGCTTGCGGCGGTCAGAAATGAAGCATCCGTTTCCGGATGTCCTTCAAAATTATTAAAGGCATAGAAAGCGGCTCCCAATTTGAAGGAGCTTTGGGCCCAGTCCCATTGGAATCCCGTCTGAGCGCCTTCCAACATGCGCCCGTTGCGCGTGGGCGGATTGCTTTCCCGGATCGGGAAGACCCCCACCGTAAGGAAGGGTTTGAAAGCGTCAACGCCGTGGCGGGAACCCAGGGTGGCCGCCACCCCTTCGAAATTCAAGTTTTCATCCCAAACCAGATCCGTGCTGAACCAGGGATTGGGAATACGACCACCACTGACCGACAGCCAATCATTGGGCTCGTATTTCAAATAAGCCCTGTCTAGCGAGAATGTGTACTTGTTGAAGTCCTGCCCCAAGGTCTGGTTGGTGGACACTCGGTCCGTGGCACTCCCTGTCGCCAATCGCGCCCCGAAAATGAAATCGTCGCTGACCTTGGCGCTCATCCCCAGCCTGGCGCGCAAACGAACGCGCTCTCGATCCTCAAGCGTATTGGCCGTGGCCACAGTGCCACCACGTGTCCCCGAAAAATCGGCGATTCTGGTAGTAGACGGCAGGATCGCCGCCGCCGCACCAACGTAATCGCTCGCCGGCGCATTTCCCTTGCCCATCATGTCCGACTGGTAGCGCAAGCGCACATCCCCTTCCCATTTGATCCGCCCCACCCAATCGGGCAAAGCACCAGGATCGCCCCAACGTTCCGCTTTGGCCTGGGCCAGCACTTCCTGGCGGATTTCGTCGCGCAGTTCCTTCTTCACCACCTCCGGCACGTAAGGCACACGGATGCGGGGCTTGGCCTCTGCCGCCGGACGCTCTTCCTGGGGCAGGGCCGCCACGGTCTGAGCCGCCTTCTGCTGCGCGGCCTTGACCAAGGCATCGGCTTTCTCCTTGCTCATCACCCCCTGCTCCACCAGCACGTTGATCAGGTTGAGGGTGGTTTCGCGCAACATCTCCAGGGATTCCCGCTCGCCGGCGGCCCTGGCCGCCGGGGTGAAGGCAATGCCGGCCGCCAGGGCGGCGGCCAGGAGACGGATTCGGCTAGGACTGACAGGTTTCACGTGTTCGACCTCTTGGGGAGTTTTCATGGATCAGGCGCCCCGGGCCGTGACCCGGATGCGTATCGGTTGTGGCATGTTGTCCGGCGGCCCCTCGTGCATGGCGGCGGCCTGCATCAGGGAATCCTTGAGCAGATCATCCACCGCGACATTGCCGGTGCTCTGCCCCAGTTCCACCTTCTGCACCGCGCCATCCGCGGACAGCCAGACGCTGACGATCACCCGATAGTCGGTCTGGCGCAGCTTGCGGTTGCGGTTCAGCACCTCCTGCAGGTAGCGCTGCAATTTGTTGGCATAAAGGCCTTGCTGCATGCGGCCACCCACGGTACCGCCCACGTATTCCTTGTTCACCGAGCCCGACGCGAAGGCGCTGGGGCCATCGCCAGCCGCACCCTCCATTTTCAGGGGCTCGTTCTGGGCCTGGGGCGTGGGCTCCTTAGGCGTTTCGGTCTTCACTTCCTTCTGGTCGGGTTTCGGCGGCTCCGGCTTGTCTTTCGGCGGAGGCGGGGGTGGGGGCGGCTTGTCCGGCAGCATGGTGATCTTGGGCGGCTTCTTGGCCGGTCCCGGCGTGCTGCCCATCAGGCCACGGATGCCCCACACCAGGAGCAAGACCAGCAGCAAGGCCGCCGCGCCCACCAGCACCCAGCGCATCCACGCGCCGCGATTGCCCTTGCCTGTGACCTTCATCGCGTTCAATTGCCGATCTTCGCCGTGACCAAGCCCACCGAACCGATGCCGATGCGGCCGGTCAGGTCGAGCACTGCCACCACCCGTTCGTAGGGCACCCGCGCGTCGCCCTTGAGCACCACCGGTACCTCGGGGTCCTTGGCCTTGGCCGCGCGCAATTGGGCTTCAAGTTCGTCGGCGGTGACCCCGGCCCCGTTCAGGTGGAGGGAGCCATCGGGCAGCACCTGGATGACTTTCACGTCCTTCTTCTCCAAGCTCGGCTTGTTGGAAGGCTTGGGCAGGTTGATGCTGAGGCCCTGCACCGACGCCGTGGTCATGATGATGAAAATCACCAGCAACACGTAGGCCAAGTCCAGCATCGGCGTAACGTTGATGGAGTCGTAGGGTTTGGTTTCGCTCTGGACCTGCATGGTCTACTTCGCCCTCGTCGTGGCCAAGCCCAGATCGGTGATGTCGTTGCGCTTGAGCAGCTCCAGCACCTCCATCACCTTGGCGTACTGGACCCGTGCATCGCCCTTGATCACCACCGAGAGGGAAGGATTGGTGCTGCGATACTGGATCAGGCGCTCCTCGAGCTGCGCCATGGTGGCCGGGTAGGCGTCAAGGAACACGTCGCCGTTCTGGTTGATGGTTACCGCCTTGGTCTGCGGCTTGGCCAGGCTGGCGGCGAGCTGGGTCTTGGGCAAGTCCACCTTGACGCCTTGCACCGAGGCCGTGGTCATGATGATGAAAATCACCAGCAACACATACGCCAGATCCAGCATCGGCGTGACGTTGATATCGTCGTAGGGCTGGTTATCTTCCTGAAGCTGCACGGATCCTGGCTCCCCTCAGCGCGAGTGCAGCTCGGCGGCCTTGGTCAGGAACTCGTCGGCGAACACCTGGGTATCCGCCGTCGCGTTCTTGATCTGCGCCGCCAGCCAGTTGTAACCGAACAGGGCGGGAATGGCCACGCCCAGGCCGGCCACAGTGGCCACCAGGGCGGCGGCGATACCCGGCGCGATGGAGTTCACGTTCACATCCCCCGCTGCGGCAATGGCGGCAAAGGTGATCATCACCCCCACCACGGTGCCCAGCAGGCCGAGGAAGGGGCCGCCAGAAATGGCGATGGTGAGCAACACAATCTGGCTGTTGATGCGCTGGCCCTCGCGGACCATGGCCGCGTCCATGGCGGCGCGGACGGAATCGAGAGCAGCGGCGGAAAGGGACTTTTCCCGTCCCGCCTTCGCCTGGTTCTCGAAGCGGTGCTTGATTTCATGAAGGCCGATGGCATACAGGCGGTAGATTGGCGAATGGCGCACCTCCTCGGCAGCCGCCAAGGCATGCACTTCCGACGTACCCGGGGTGAGCAGGGCTTCTGGAGCTTCCTTGAACCGTTCCAGGAAAGCCGCATTGCCCTTGCGTACCCGGGAAAGGAAACGGGCCTTGCCAACCATCACGGCAAAACTGATGACGCCCATCACAATGAGGATGCCGATCACCACCCAGCCGTCGATGGTGACCGCCCCCAGCAGGATGCTGAAATAAGACACGGACTCGCCGCCGCCTTCGTCGCCCTCGCCGAAGGACAGCAAGGCGCCGTCGGGCTGTTGGCTGCCATACAGGGCTTTGATGTAGTCGGCGGAACGGGCGGTGGAAGCCACCGTCACCTCGTCCAGGTCGCCCCGGTAGCCGCTGCCGATGGCTACGTCGCCGCCCATGTCGGCCACCGGCGCATCCACCGTGCCGGCCTCGGCGCCGTTGACGAACAGGGTCGCCTTGCCGCCGCCGATGCTCACCGCCACGTGCTGCCAGGCGCCAACCTGGAGCGGCGCCTGAGCCCGCATTTCCTTACCATTGACCGATAGGCTCAGCGTGCCGCCGGCGAGCCCCACCGACAGGCGCCTCGCCCCGTCGACCTGGCTGAACAAGGTACCGCCATTCACGTCCGCCGGCTTGATCCAGGCGGTCATGGTGAAACCATTGGCAGCGATGACCCGCAGCGAGGGCGATGCGGCGAAAGCGATCTCGCTTTTGCCATCGAAGCTAGCCGCGCCGCCCAACGGACCTACCGCGCCCAATGTCACCTGCTTCGCCTTGGCCACATTGTTTCCACCACTCACATCCTTGGGCCCATCCGCTTCACTAAAGTGCAGCACCAAGGCCTGGGCGGGATCGTAACTTCCCTTGCCATCCACCGCTTCTGCCTTGGCGTTTCCCCAATAGAGCCAGAACGCATCGTTCTTGGCGTTCGCGCTCAGCTTGGGCAATTGCACCCAGAGCACCGCCAGCTCATTGGTCGCGTCGTAGCTCTCGACATGAAATTTCAGCGGCGTCTTGCCGTCGGCCGCCGCCACCCGCAGGTCGGACCCGTCGGGCTTGGCCTCGGCGAAGGTGAAGTTGCCGGTATGCAAGCGCACCGCCACCGGCACGGCGATGACGCCGTTCTTCAACTCAACGCCGCTGGCCGTGGTATCCAAGTTGATTTTGGTCTTGTGCGACCAGTCGCCGGGAAAGCTTTCCGCCATGGCGGGCAGGGCCAGCAGCGCAGCAAATAGATATGCGAATAGTCTCATCATGATTCTGAAGTTCAGTCGAAAAGGGATTTGTCCAGCTCCGGCAAGATTGCCCGGCATATCAGCGGGAGGGGGCACGCATCAACCATCAGCGCATTCCCCCTGCCGGAAGAAGAAACAAGCCCGCCAATTTAGTTTTTTTATGTTTCATCAAAGTGACCGGGGCATGAATTCCAGGTCTCATTCATCAGGATGATTTTTTTTCTTCGCCTTGCCTGTCGAAGGTACTTGTGGCAGCACCTTTCCAGGAATGACAGGGACAGAAGACGTGCTCGGCGATGGGGCAGCCGGATCAGAGAGTGTCTGCGGAACGGGATCGCCGGATGCCAATACCTCGACGGTCAGGATGCCCTGCTTGGCTGTCTGGGTGACATCCGCAGCCGGTGGCGGCGCCTTGTTGGCGTCTGTGGCGGCGCTGGGTGTGCTCGTAGTCGCAGGCGCGGCAGGCGCAGGCGGAGGCGCCCCCACGACACTTCCCGCGTTGACGTTGTCCGAATTCTTCACAGTGCTACCACCCACCGTAATACTGCGCGCCGTGGCGCCCGCATCGCCGAAGTCAACCGACCCATGGGGCGTGTAAAGCCCGATTGCTCCGTTCGTGGCATTGGCCCCGGAACCAGCGACGGAATTGGACGTATCCAGTACGATCTGTCCGTTGCGAATCACTAATACCGGGGGAGGAGTAGCGGACACCGTTTTCGCCCCCTTGCCCAGGTCAATATTTCCCTGGTCGGCCCACGCCATGATGTCGCCGGAATCACCGATGGCCATCACCCGCGACTGGTTTACCAGGAAGTCCTTGCCTACGTAGGCATCGATATCGCCGCCGCGGATGGTGAACAACCCCTGATCCGAACCCTTTTTACTCAGGTTGGCACTGGGGCTGGCGATACCTACCGTGACGCTGCCGCCCGGCGCCAGCAAGTGAATGTCGCCTCCCTGCTCCGTCTTGATCTGGCTGTAAAACAGGTCGATGTTGCCCTTCTGGTAGCTGCCGCTCGGGAATAATGCAGCCGCCATGGCGCTCCCCTCAAGATAGAAGGGCAGCGCCTTTTGGTAGCGCGCCGACTGGCTCGCACCGGACGCTAGCGATGCCCCCTCCGATGCGCCACGGGCGCCATAGTCATCCAACAGGGTGTAGAACGCCTTACGCAAGAAGGGGAGTTTCAACGTGTCGGGCATGGTCTGCAGTGCAGCCTTGTATTGGTCCACAGTCGGTGTAACGCTGCTGACACTGCCAGCGTATTGTGGATGGGACGTCACAAATGCTGCCAAATCAGCCACGAACTGGTCGTGATATTCCGGGGCCAATTTGTAATGTCCGCCGTCAGCGACATAGTTGAGGAAAGCCGAATAGTCAGCCGCCGTACTCCCGGCCAACACGGAAACGCTGGCACCACCTTCCGGCAAGTTCGGATTGTTCAGATTGCCTGCGGTGACGATCCCCGTGCCGGAACCCAGGTCCACGTTCTTGCCGGCTGTCAGGTTGAGCTGACCGGGACCATCCACCTGGAAGGCGGTGCGGGAAGCCACGTCGGTCCGGAACACGATGCTGCCACCCGCGTTGATGCTGGTCACATCTCCGGCGTTCAGATGCTGGCTGACGATGCTGACACCGTCACGAATATCGCCGGAAGCCGATACCTGCACCGGTTCATTGAATTGCGCGACGATATCGGCAATACCCGGGCCGGCAATGTCTCCGTTCAATGCAATCATGCGGCTAGGCTGCGTATCCGTCGCGTGCCATGGGGTAATGCTGTGGGCCAGACTGGGGATAATGAGAGAGAAGGGATTGACGCCATAGGCCAGCGGATTGGACATGCTCGGTAGCTTGTCCGCAGGCGTGTCGTACTGGGTGATATTGCCCAACTGCAATCCCTTCGCCGCCAAAAGGTCGAGCTGTCCTTCATGGCCAGGCAACTGGGTCAAACTGACGCTGATATCGCCGGTGTCTTCGTTCAGGGTAGCCACCTTCACCCTGCTCGGCGCCATGCCGCTGCCGGCAAGCGATACAGGGCCATTCACAGCCGCCATATCCACTTGGGTCTGTTCGGTATAGGTGCCGATGCTCGCTTTGTAAGCGTTGCCGGCCAGTGTGCCGGTCAGGGCAACACCACTGCTGTCTTTATAAGCGGGCGTCGTCGATAACGGATTGAAGATATTGGCCAGACCGATGCCCTGCTGGGCGACGATGCGGGCCACGGTGTCCCCAAGGGCGATCTGCGGGTTGTAAAGGGGAATGTCACTGGCACGGGTGCCAGCCGGTGCGGCGGACGACAGTTTCTTGTCAGCATTCAGGTCCAGCAGACCGTTTTCCGCGTAGTAAGTGCCACCCAGGATGGAGCCGCCTGCACGGACCGAAAGATTGCCGCCGCCATTGATCTGAGCGAGATCTGCCCGCGCTTGGCCGTTCACCCCGGGTACCCGTCCGTTGGTAGGTATGGCAGCCGTCACATTGCTGATATCCGCCCCGGCCGTCAGCATCAAATCACCACCGCCGAAGGTGGCAAACCCGTTACGGAAGGAAGCGATGCGGGGATACCACTGGGTATTGTTGTATGCACTGCTGAATCGCACCAGCCAGTCGCCGATGGTTCCCTGGGTTGTTTCGGAAATATTGCCACCCGCAGAGACTCTTACGTCACCGCCATGGGTAGGATAAAAGTTCCGTGTTCCATTAATAACTTGGTCGCCGGTAAAGGGTACCGTTGCTCCGGTAAATGGATCAGGGGTAACGCTGCTGTTGGATTGTGCGAAGTTGCTGGGAGTAAGGGCATCGGCAGTTCCTGCGCTGTAGACGGCAGTGCCATCCGCCAGACCGATGTTCCCTTGGGCCGTCATGGTGATGGAGCCGGCACCGGTGCGCACAAGCGGCGCATTGATCTGGATATTGCCGGTAGTGCCCGTCGTAGGCAGCACGGCGTCGGCGTTGGCAGCACTCAGGTCGGCACCCGCTGTGAAACGGTAATTCCAGGAGTCACCGCTGAACACAGGCCGGCCGTCCCGATCAGTACCCAAATACTTGGCCCCCGTAGCCGAGGAAGCGGTAAATCCGTCAGTAATCACCGCATTGATGTTGAGATTTCCCCCTGCCCGCAAGGTCAGAGAACCCGGCAGCGCTGCGCTGCCATAATGCCAGGGCGTCACGGAACCGTTGCTGCTATTGAAATCGATGGCGGTACCCACGGTCATATTGCCCGTAGTGCGCAGATCAATACCGGGGCGAACGGACACGGACAAGCCATCGCTGCGACCAGTCGTCAAGCCCGCGGCAATCGTTGGCGCATAGTTCATGAAGGCCAAGTTGTCCGCTTGCCAAAGAGCCAGGCGACTGACGTCCACCACGGCATCTCCGCTCACGTTATAAGTCTTAAAGGCGTCCACCACCACCGGTGATGAGGACGATGTGCCCTTGATGGTGCCCGCGATGGGGGCGATAGCGACCCGTGTGCCATAGTCCGGCGTAGATGTAGCAGTTCCAGACACAGAGGTAATCTGGAAACCCGTTCCGTCGTATACGGCGGTCACCACTTCGCCGACCTGAATGTCTCCGGATGCCACGGCCTGTCCGCCATTCTTTAACAAGGCCACGGTTCCCAATCCGTTCATATTCAAGGTGGTGGTGCCTGCGTTGGTGCTGTCGGCAGTGAAGCTCACCACCGTGCCCGGCACATAGGCCATGGCCGAACTCGCCACCGAATACCCGGTGCTCTGGGTGGCGATGGTATTGGTAGACGTTGCAGTAGACGCCGCATACCAAGTGGGAGATGCAGCGGTTCCGCTGGCAACCAGAACAAACTGTGTGCCGTTATAGATCGCGAAGTAATTACCCGTGGCCAAGTCATTGGCTGCGGTAAATCCGGATCCATTATTTTTAACCAAAGGGACCGCACCCTGATTTTTGATATTAAGTTTGACCGCACCCTTGAGCGAAGTATCGATACTGCCGCGGGCAACGCTGAAATACACCATCTGTCCCCGTGAATAGGATTGCACGGAGGACGAAGGATTGATGGCGTAAACGTTGGCCGTTGAGCTGCTACTATTGCCTGGCGTAGCAGTCTGTAAGGCAGGCAGATAGGAAGTAGATCCCAGCTTGACCACCCAGAACGTAGTGCCATCGAATACAGTGGTGACTGCCGTATTCGCAGAGATAGTATTGGATGCCACAGCCGTAGAAAGCTCAGTGGTCTTAATACCGCCCACTGTCGTGAGCGTGATATTGCCTAAACTATTAACGTTCAGTGAAGTACTACCGATGTTCCCCACTGTGGGAGTGAACACCAGCTGAGAACCAGCATGGAAACTGGTGTTGGCTGTTACGACGTAATCCGTGGCCGACACATTGGTCGAGGTGGAATTCTGTGCCGGAATATCGGCCAGATTCGTGATACGCGGCGCCCTCAGGGTCACATGTCCGGTAGGCGCCGCACTGGTCAATAGCACGGTGTTTCCATTGCCATCGAGGGCAGCAGCCCCAGCCACCGACACATCAATCAGGCTGTTTTGCTTGAGGATGATATTGCTACTCGTGCCGTCAACACCGATAGTCACATTGCCACCCCGGCCCCGAGTGCCGTCGACACGGGACAGGTACTCCGTCGCATAGGCCAGCAGCTTGCCGGTGGACTCAAGGCTGACAATACCGCCGCTGGTCACACCCTGACTGTCGGTGACCGATTTGGCGTTCAGGGCGATATTGCCACCCTTGGCACCAGATGCATCGACAATGCCGGCAATGGTCACATTGCCCTGGTCGGCGGACAACGTGACGTCAGACGCCTTGATCGTTTTGCCGTCCGACAGATTCAAATCGCTATTGCGAGCGCGAACATCCCATTTGCCACGGAAGTGAACATCGGAATCGCCCAGTACCGCGCTGGCGAGCGCGTCCAAAGAAACGCTGCCAGCATCCACCGTCAGGGTGCCCTGGGTCGCTACGCTGTCGCTGGCGCTGGCGGAGCCCTTCAAGGTACTTGAAGCGGTCGAGACGGTTCCGTTCTTGGCAATCAGGGACAGGGTGCCGGCATCTCCGCCGCCTGCCGCACCGGAGACCGACACCTGAGCGCCGTCCTGAATATTCACGCCCCCTGAAGATGAGCTGAGGACAATCTGCCCGCCCGGCGCATAAGCATAGGTATCGCCAAAGGCCTTGGCCACGCCCTCAGCCAACAGCGCGCCGCTCACCGTAACGTTATCCGTGGCGGCGCTGCCGGTGGCGGTCAAGGTGAGCTTGCCCGCGGGCGTCTCGATACGGCCAGACACGTTAACCGAAGCGCCCTGCAATTCCAGCTTGCCGCCCGCATCCGTCAAGGCGCTACTATTATCGCCGCCGCTTACCGTGGTGATACCACTGGCCCGTACCATCTGGTCAGCAGCACTGCCGGCCACCAGGCGGCCGGCGTTGAACGTCAAGTTGGCCTTGCTGTCATTGCCGCCAAAGGCGGTGGCATTGTCCACCGCGGTCACGCCAACGCCTTCAAACCTGACCTGCTGGGTGGCATTGACGGTCACGCCCGTGAAACCGCGGAAGGCGAAACCGGCCTGCCCGGCATCGCGCATGGTCTGAGTCGCGTTATCGGTAAAGGTCACGGTGTCGGCCGTCGCCACCAGCGTACCGTTACCCAGCGCCGCTCCCGGGGTGAAACTGGCCGTTGTCGAATTGCTGTTGCCGAAACGGATACTCTTGCCTTGCAGGGTCGCGGAGCCGCCGTGGCCGGCAATGCCTGCGGCATTGATGTCCAGTTCATTCAGGCTCGCATTGCCCAAGACAGCATTACCGTAGAGATCCAGGGTGCTATAGCTGGTGAGTCGAATCTGGTCCGGATTGCCGAAAGCGGTCAGAGTCGCATTGTTAAGGGTCAAACCGTCTGCCGGTGTGCTGCCATCACCAACTACATTGATGCGTTTTGCGCCGATGGCGATGTTGCCACCCTTACTGCCCAGGCTGACAACACCGGACGCCAGCGTGTTGTTCCTGGTCGCGTCCAGAATCACCGAATGGCCCATGATGGAGGAACCGGCTGACACTGTCAGATCGCCCTTGCTGCGGCTCACGCTGCCGCTGCGGGTCAACAACGATTGTCCTCCGCCTGCCACACGCAAGAAGGCACCATCACTGGTACTACCGATGGAGGGATTCACCGTGTAATCCGTCGCGGCGATGTCACCCGTCGCCGCGATCTTGGCGCCCTGGGCCACCGTCAGCGTATCGGTCGCAGCAAACAGCAGTTCCTGGCCGCTTAGCGCCACATCGCCCGCGCTCACCACTTTCAGGTCACTGGCCACCACGTCGATGGCTTCACCGTTGCCATTGGCGCTTCTGACGCCGCCCAGCAACAGACTGGACACACCGAGCGCATTCAGTTTGTCCTTGTCCACCGTGGTCCAGCTCGCATCCAGAACGGGCGAAACGGAATCCACCAACGCCATCTTGAGCGCGGCCAGATCCACCTCGGCTCCCTTACCGGCCCGCTGGCTGCCGCTGGCGGTGGTGATGGTGGGCAGATACGTGGCAGAAATCACTGGGTCGAAATTCAGGCTGTTACGGCCTACTACGGACAGGCGTCCGGCATCCCCTGCCAGGCGACTACTACTGTCATAGAAGAAATTCGTGGCCGTGGTCGTAACGTAACTGGCCCGGTTCTGCACCACACCTTGGGGCGCCAGCTCCAGGGTCAGGGGTTTCTGCGCATAGCTGGAATAAGAACCATCGGCATTGGCCGCCAGGCGGGTGCCTGCCACCAATTGGGAACCGTCCACTTGGGTTTGAGCAGCGCCGATCACGGCGTCGTTACCGGCTTTCATCGTCACCAGATAAGCACCCGGCAGCAAGGCATAACTGGCCGGCAACAGGGTATAGGTCCCCGTCAAACCATACGCGTTGTTGCCCAGGCGAATCTGGTCGCCCGGTTTGAGGGACGGAATATTGTCAAAAGTCGTCGAGGTACCCGAAGTCCGCGGATTCGATACGTTGTAATAAGCCAGGGCCTGGCTGTCGGCTGGCGCAAAACTGCCTGACCAATTGGGCAAGATGGCGAACATGCCGGGCTCGGCGGTGGCGGATACGGCCAGGGCGCTGCTCTTGCCCGTGGGGCCCGGTGAAAACTCCCAGGCAAAGGCGTCACCTCCGCCCGACAAATCAATCTTCGCACCGGTCTGAATGCTACTGTTGGCCGCATCCACCGAGATAGCCTTGTCAGGCGCCGTGACCGTGTAAGGCGTGGTGCCGAGATTACCGGTCGCGTTCCAGTAGCTCGCCACATAATTCCAGAGCCGGCCAGACTGGTCCGTCTCACCCAGGGGCAGCAGCCCGGCGGCAGCAACCGAGGTAATGCTGTTGCCATCCAGCGTTACCGTGCTATTGGGAGAGGTGAAGGCAATCTGCCCCAGGGGAGCCGCGACGGTGCCCTGATCCAGAATTGTGTTGGCCTTGAATTCGATCCGCCCGTCCACAGACAACAGGGAAGCCGATGGTGTTCCGTTACGGGTGATGGTGACTGTGCTGCCCGGATCGGCGCTGAGATCCACCACAAAATCGCTGAAGGTGGCCGGGGACAATCGTGCCGCCGCAAACGTCATCTCGCCAGTGGCATTCAATTGCCCGTTGTACAGGCCGCCGCCGCTACGATTGGCAGCGGAGTTGGGCATGCTGTCGAAATGGATTTCACCGCTACTGACAAAGCGGCTGCTGCCAAAACCGCTCATGGAAAAATTGCCGACCAGGCCGATGTCCCGTCCGGCCAGGGTAAAGGTCGCCGCCCCCGTAGTGGGTGACGCCCCTGCTGCTGTTGCTTGGCTGGAAGCACTACCGTAGTTGCCCATCTGTGCGGCAGCAGCGGTCAGACTCACCGAAGCGCCGTTGGATGCGGAGAAGGATTGCGCATCAAGGCGCAACTGATTGGCCACCGTGGCATTCACGGTGCCGGAAAACTGCATCTGGTTCTGGCTGGCCAGATACCAGGAACCAAAACCAGCGCTACCCAGGGGGGCCACATCAATGCTGGCTTTGCCGTTGTATTGCAAGGTTGAGATCGCCGCATTGCCGGACAGGTAATCGCTCTCGTTCAGTCCGGGCCAAAGGGAAACATGGCCACCGCCGGACTGATACACCTTGAGTTGCCGGTCACTCAACAGCGCGGTCCTGATCAGGCTGGTTGAGAAGGCAGTCGCGCCCCAGGGATCAAGGGAGTCCGCAGCATCGGCAAAGCGCAGATAGAACACACCACCTGCCGCGCCATTGGCTCCCGTCGCGCGGTAGCCGCCATCCAGGAACATACCGTCCCGCGCCGTCAAATTGACCTGCCCGCCGGCGCTGCCCAGGGTCTGGGTGGCGTAGCCGAATCGACGGCCATAAATACCCGCGACACTGAGGCTGCCCGCGCTACCGGACACGTCGATCAACGAACCGTCCCGGGTAATCAGATAACCCTGTCCTGCGTAAAGCTCCACGTTGCCGCCATCCACCACCCGGCCCCGATACAGCCCCTGGGAGCGCAGATAGGCTGCGGACAACCCGGCGTTCAGGTAATTCTGGGTAGCGGCGTCGAGTATCGTCGTGCCCCCGGCCAGCAGGCGGCTTTCCGCCCCCAGATAGATGGACTCCGATTGCCGCTGCTCGGTGTAGTCCAATCCATTGCTCTGGGTTGTGGCCGGCCGGGAGAGCCGGATCAGACCGCCCGGCGCTTCCAGGGTGCCCAACACCGTCAATTGTTTATAGGATTCCAGCTGAATACTGCCCAGGGGATCCACGCCCAGATATGCGTCCCGGCCCACGGTCAGATCGCCGTAATAAATGCTTGTGGTGGATAATGCCAACGAGGTGGCGGTGGCGCGCTGGGCTACGGGCAACACCATACTGCGGGCAAAGGAATCCAAGGCCGTGCCGCTGGCCTGATACTTGTAGTTGCCGTTGCCGATAAACGACCAGCTGATCGGTGTGGGCGCCAGCCGGGCGCCATCAGCCACCGTTACGCCGTCGCGGCCGACGAATTTAAAATTGTAGAAGCCACCTTGGTTAAGGAAGGATGCATCGAATGCCGCCCCCACCT
The DNA here is from genome assembly GCA_003963315.1 of Rhodocyclaceae bacterium. GTDB lineage: Bacteria > Pseudomonadota > Gammaproteobacteria > Burkholderiales > Rhodocyclaceae > AWTP1-18. The sequence goes on from RXJP01000075.1 coordinate 69,171, forward strand.
GGCCAGCAGCCAGTCGCTGACTCCGGCTCCAGTCCCGGCTATCCTGACTGAAGCGGCTGCCGAAGGTGATCTTGGAGGTATCAATCTCCAGCGTCCCTCCCTTGCCCAAGGCATAGCCGGCCAGTGAACCATCCAGGAACAAGCTGGCATCGCGATGGTCGGTCACGTTGAGGAAATCGAAACCGCCGCCATAGACGCCGCCGGTGGTCAACGTGATGCTGCCGGCATCGCCATTCACCAAGGATCCATTCGACTTGACCTGGCCGCCACCGGACACATCCACTCGGCTACCATTGCGCAAATCCAGGTCGTAGGCCGATACCAGCTTGATGGTGCCCCCATTCAGGGCAAGTGGCCGCTGCGCCGAGGGCATCGGGGAAAGATAGTCGTTGATCCACTGCCCAGCGGTGGAAAGCTGCGCTCCGCTGTCCACAACCAGGGTCGAATATTCGGCATCGACGGGACCGACCGTCGTGCTCAGATCGCGCGTTGTCAGGGAAATTTTCCCGCTGGGCGCGGTGATACTGCCCCCAACATAGACTTGGCGACCACTGGCGGCAAGGGACCCACCGGCAGCGAGGGAGAGACTGACACCGGCCGGAACATCGATGCGGCCATCGCTCTGCAGATCGAAACGGGAGAATCCCGCATCAACCAGGGAGGACGAAAGCTCCAGACGAGGCCCCGCCGTATCGCCTGCGTTGAGCCCATCGGCCAGGGTCGAACGGCCATCGATGAACGCCATCTGAGCCTGGCGATAAGCCGCAGCCTGATCGGCAGCCGAATTGCTGGCGGGCTGGTAATGCTGGCCGAAATCGCGGACGACCAATTGCGCACCGTAGGGAACTGAATATCGATCGGTGGCGGGATTACCAAGATTGCGCTGGCGATCCCCCCTGACGGTACTTCCCTTGAGCGTGCCGCCCAGGGCGATGTTTTGACCAACAAGTTCGACCGTACCGGCACTTTTTCCTTCCTGATACGCCGCTTCCCCATGGGTCACATTAACCAGTCCGGTATAGGTCTGCCCATTGGGTGCATCGTTGAGGCGGTACGAGGCTCCCCCCGCCGTCACGGCCCGGGACTCCGTCACTTTGGCGGCGGCATAGTTGACGCTACCGCCAGACACATCGAGGGTGGCATCCTGTTTCACCACAACGCTGCCGCCACTGTGCAGGGCGATGGTTCCTCCTGTTGCCGCCCGTTCCTCCACGGTCTGGCCGATCTTGCCGATCCAGCCGGTGAGATCGGCGATGGACACCGTGTCGCGGATGTCCACGTAGGCGGTCTTGCCTCGCAGGCCGCCATTGCGCTGCACGGGATTGGCGGCAAATTCGTCGCCGCGCAACTGAACCTGGATGAAGAGATCGGCGACCGACTTCTGAGCCGTCGCACCGGACACATCCAATTGCGCACCGCTGCCGATGAACACGCCCCCTCCCGCATTGGCAGAAAGGGACGCCGGATCAAAAGCGAAGGCATTAGTAAGATCGCGATCAAAACTATCACTGGCTTGAAGGTTGATGTTGCCCCCCGTAGCCAATAGCCGGGCTCCAGCCACTCCGGCGTTCTGCCCTTCCACATTGATATTGGCAGCCACCGCGTCAATGGCTGAAGGAATGAAGGACTGGTCAGAAGTGATGGTCTGTCCGTCACTGCCATCCAGGATCACCTGGGTCACGCTACCGGCAGTCAATTTGAGGGAACCACCCACCTTACCGGTAATGAAACTGGATTGAGTTTTCGAGCTGGCCTCTCCCGCATAGGGTGTGACACCCGCGCTATCCAGATCCCTGGCCGTAGCGGTCAGCGTCAACTCCCCGGTAGCGGTACTGCTGAGGCCGGAATCGGCTACCTGATCCCGCGCCACCAAGTGAATGGAACCGTTCATGGTGGCCGACGTGCTGGCTTGCAAAATGCCGGCCTGGGTCAGATTGAAGCCCACCAGGCTGATATCGCCAAAAGGTGCGCTGATGGTGCCACTGTTGCCTACAGAGCCATGATCTACGACTTCCCATTGGTTGGCATTCCACGCCTTAACAACGTAAAGCGGATTGACCTCGGCGGTGAACCCGCGCAGGCCGGCAGCATAGGGCGGCTTAAGGTAAACATCGGCACCGGCGGCCAGCAAGGTCTGCCCCTTGGGCGTAGTGATCGTGCCCTGCTGGCTGATGGTCGATCCGATCAGCAGGGCATAGCCGTTGTCCGTTGTAGTGATGGTGGCCCCCTTGGATACATCCACTGTCGCCTTGGAGAACGCAGCTTGGGCCAGTGCGGCCTGAGCGGAAAAATTACTGTTCTGTTCCGCCTCGCGCAACATCTCCTGGGTTGCCGGATCAGGATTATTGATGGTGGACGCCGCTGCCACCCATTGGTTCTTGGCCAGATAGAAAGCCCGCGCACTATACCCATCCTGATTCAGCAGGCCATTGGCAACGATATCCGGGTTCATGCCCAGGGCGGACGCGACGAAGTTGGATGCCTTTACATTGGCATGGCTCTTGAACTCGATGCCTTTTTCGTTGATCAGAAAGAGCTGGCCGTCGGCGAAAAGACCGCCATCAATGCTGGAATTTCCTCCCGTGCCTGTGATACTGCGGGACGGATCGTTGACGAAGTTGTACGCCACCGCACCGGCGGTAGGCTGGTTGAACTTGAAGGTCTGTCCCTGGGCGACATTGAATCCGCCGGTCCAGTCCACCTGCAGCGTATTGCCAGGCTGGACGATCTCGACAGTTTGCGTGCCATCGGGCGTAACGTCTGTATCCGACTTGGCCGAGACTTGGTCGAAACCGCTGGTCCAGTTGATCTGGGCCGTATCAGCAGTAGGCGTTACGACTATCTTGGGTGTCTTGTTGGTACCGGACACCAGCAGAATTTCGCCGTTAAGGTTAACCGCCTTGCCGGCCCGTACTGTGCCTTCCTGATTCACGGCCATGGCCGCCAGCGTGACGACGCCATCCTTGGACGTGTCGATGGTGCCAGTCGCTCGGTTGGCCGCAGAGCCGTCCAGGGATACCGCAATGCCGGTGCTATCGGTTCCCTTGAAGGGCGTGACCTGCACCAGCAGGCCATGCAGATTGGGGTCCCCAGGCGCCGTCAGCAACACATTGCCGCCACCCGCAAGAATTGCCTCTCCCCCTTGGCCGGTGCTGATGGCCCCCTGGTTTTCCACCACCGGGGCCAACAGAAGCACCTTGCTGCCGGAAGGCGTGGTGATGGTGGCACCGGGATCAACGGCGACGAAATTGCGTGCATTGTCCTTGAATGCCGTGGCATCGCCGGCCCAGTAAAAACTCAGGCTGTCGCCCTTGTTGACGGGCAGGCCATTGTTGAGCAGCGTGTTGAGTTGACTATTGGACAAACTGAGGGCGGAGGCCACCAAGCCACCGACGTTGACTTGAGCGCCCTGGCCGAACAGGATGCCGTTCTGGTTGAACAAATAGACCTGTCCGTTGGACGATACCGAACCATATATCCTGGATGGATCGTTGCTCCAGATGTTGTTAACCACCCGCGACCCGGCATCAGGTTGATTGAAGGTAACGCTGGCGCCGCTACCCACATCGAAGCTGTTCCAGTTCATCCCCGTGGTGCGGGTGGCGCTGGTGACCGTCATCGCATTGCCGCTGGTGGAGACATTGGCCGAACCGGCATAAACGAAAGGCCTCGCCGCATTGGTGGATGCCACCGGCAGCGCATTGACCGGCGGGGTGACGACACCAGTGCGGGCGTGAGCCGGCGAAGAAACGAACAAACCGGTGGCGAAGAGTTGGAGCAACAGGGCAGATAACTGTCGCTGACGGAAAACGTGCTTGGAGGCTCGGTGGGATTTCCGTTGGGGACGTATTTTTTTCATGTTGGGCTCCGTCACTTCGCAGGGCACGGGTTCAGAAGGTCGCGCCGAGGCGCACATGGATACGGTTCTCGCCCTTGGGCGTGCGGGGGCCGGCAAGCATGGCGTGAGCCCAGTCGGCGCTGAGCTGATAATTCTTCGCCGCCACCAGACGCAAGCCCAGGCCGCTGCCCATCAGCTTGAACGACGCCGTCTGCCCCGCCAAGGGATCCTGCAAGCCTAGCCAGGCGGCATCGAAGAAGGCCACACCGCGCAAGGTTGCGCTGTCGAGGTCCAACACCGAGGGTGTCTTCACCTCCGTGCGCAAGCGCCAGCCGTAGTCTCCCGCGGCCTCGGCCTCAAGATAGCCGCGCACGCTGTCCATACCGCCGGCAAGGAACTGCTCGTTGGAGATCAGCGGCGCGCCCGTGGCCTGGAAGTCCGCCCGCACCGAGCCCTCCCAGCCGAGAACGCGATGGCTGTAGGTCACATCACCGCGCAAATAGGCGAAGTTGGCCTGGGCCCCGGCACGGCGGCAACTGAACTGGTCCACCTGGAAACCCTGACAGTCCACCAGGTGTTCGCTGCTGCCACGGAAGCCGGACACCCAGGAGAGATTGCCGATGATGTCCCCGGTTTCGTCCAGGGACCCGGCCGTGTATTGCAGGGTAAAGGGGGTATAGCGAATCGGGCTGACCTTCTGGTCGGCGCCCAGAATGTTCTGGGTCTCCTTGAAATCCTTGACATCGAAGCCTGCGGCGAGGCTATGAAAGAAGGAGGAGCCGGACAGACCGGGCAAAGGAAAGGTGGCGCGGAAACCATAGGTATCGCCTTTGCCCAGCACCGTGGTGTCGCCGGCCGAGGCGATATTGCTGTCGGAATGCAACCAGGTGAATGCCAAGCTGCGCCCTTTGCTTAACGGCACGGTGTAGGAAGTGGCCAGTGTTTTCACTTCGCTGGATTTCTCCGGCGAGGTGGTGTAGTTCAAGCCAAGGCTATGCTGGCGCTGGAACAGGTTGTCGTAGCGCAACGAGGCCTCCAGCCGGCGGTTGGTGGTATCGGGGCTTTGCTTGTTGTTGTATTCGATGCTGCCATGGAAGGGCAACTGGTCTTCCACCGCCAGTTCCACCTCCAGCTTGCCCGGTAGCTTGCCGGGGCGCAGCAGGGGCGTTGCACGCATGTCCTGGGAACGGCCCAACTCGGCCAGTTGCGCCTGCATGGTGGGGAAATGGGGCACTTGGCCCGGCGCCAGTTCCGGCACCTGTTCGCGGATCTCGCTGCGGGCGTTGTACTGGTTGCCGCTCACCTTGAGCTTTTCCACTTCGCCTTCCACCACTTGGAGGCGAACCACCCCATCCTTCACTTTCTGCTCCGGAATCGCCACGGCCACGGACAAGTAGCCAGCGTCCTGATAGCGCTTCTCCAATGCGGCACGGGCCGCTTCCACGTCGTCGAAACTGAGCGCAGGCCCCAGATGAGGGTAGACGGCGGACTCCACGTCCAGCTCCGTCAGCACGCTATTACCTTCGACCTCGTATTCGAGGATGTCAAATGTGTTGACGGCAGGCTCAGCGAAGGAAGGCGCAACGAGGATGACAAGAAAGGAAAAGAAAGCAAGGAGACGGAATATTGCAAACATGGATTTGCGTAATGGATAGGCTGCTAAAGAGATGCGCAAGTATTCAGAATCTTGATGACAGGCTGATGGCATTCCGCCTGCCGGACATAACGAAAACCGGCGGCACGCTTTTACAGCGTGTCGCCGGGGAAGCTTCATCCATCGCCGGAACACTGCACCGGCGATGGATTCAACCCATCAACCCATTAGTTGTGGTTGTAGGGGGCGCACTGGTCGCCGTTCAGGTAGCCAGCTTGCAGAACGCGAGCACCGGTGTAACCATTACCGGGGATACCGGCGGTCACATACTTGAGGGCGGTCACAGCGGCATGCACGGAAGGATCCTGAGCCTTAGCCAGGAAGGCATTCAGCACATCCAGCTTGGCGCCAGTAGTACGGGCCGGGATGTTGAAGGATTCCCAAGCTTGCAGATCCCAAGTGCCGTCGATGTAAGAACCAGTCAGGCCATCGGCGCTGATAGTGGCATTTTTGCCGGAACCGGAGACCACGGGCAGGTCAGCAGCAACACCGTCCCAAGTGATCTGGCCAGCGCCATCCAGGTTACGGAAAGTCCACTTGCTGGTGGCGGTAGAGCCGTTCAGGCTGTCCATGGAAAGCACGCCGACGGCCTTGTTGTTGGCGGCAGTGAAGGTCACGGTCACGGGGTTGCCGCTACGATCCTTGGTGGAATAGGAACCGCCATTGACGGCAGCGTTCAAACAGCTCTTCACGTCGCCGGAAGAAGCGTTTTCCACCACAACCAGACCACCGGTGCCGGGCGTCACAGTGAAGGTGCGAGTAGCATCATTCCAGGCGGAAGAAGCATAGCGATCAGCCGGGGCGTTAACGTTGGTGGTGCAGGGATAATTACCGAAGTACATATTGAACACAGCCTGAGTGCCGGAACCCGGGGTACGGCGGCAGATCACGACGTCGCCGGACAGGCTGCTGTCCACTTGATCCCAAGTACCGATATTGCCAGCCATGATGGCGGCGATGTTGGACTTGGTGAACTTCACAGTGCTGGGCACGGTAGTGGTCACAGCGGGGCCAAAGGCCAAACCGTAAATGGGGTAGGAAGTCAGCAGGGGCAGTTCGGTGACGGGATCCAAGGCGGCAGCAGCCACTTCACCTTCAGTGTTGACGGGCGACTGGAATAGGGGGGGAGCCACGTCCGACACGCCGGCGTCGGGCACCATGTTGTTGGTGCCGACATTGCACACATAAGCGTGGGTATTGTCAGCGCCAGTACCGGAGGCACCGCAATCAGCGGAAGTCACCTTCAATGCGTTGATGGACTCAGCACGGGCCACAGAGTTCACGCCGTAGACGGAACCGCCGACAGTGCGCTCGATGATGATGGCGTTCTGACCTGCCCAGGCGCCGGTGCCGGCGGCCAGGGTGCCAGCAACGGCCAGATAGTCGGAACCGGTAGTGTCTTGGGCGTTGCCGTACCAGGTCACGGTGCCAGGCACAAACAGGTTGGCGACGATGCCGGAGAAACCTTTTTGCACGGCGGAGGCGCCAGAAATGTAGATGACACGGCCATTGGCATTGGCGTTATCGAGGACTGCGGCTTGGCCGGCGGTCAGGGCAGCTTGGGCTTGACCGGCGAAACCGGCACAAGCAAGGGCGCACAGAGCGGCAATTTTCTTGACTTGCATGATTAGTACTCCTGAAATTGGTTTGTGTGGTAGTGCAATAGGATGAAACCGGACGCCACCCCCGACCGGGGGTGGCGGAATTGATGTTGCTTAAGCCCGGTTGCCGCGGCGACGGGCAATGACACCCATCAGACCCAGACCAGCCAGGAACATGGCATAGGTTTCGGGCTCGGGAACAGCAGCCACGGCGTCGGCCGTTTGAATGACCAGGGTGTTATTGGCGTCGAAGTAAGCGCGAGCACCATTGGCGTTGCCGAGGATGGTGTTAGCGACAACAGTAGTACCCGCTGCATTGCCGTTGGCTTCTTCGATCAGAAGACCTGCGGCGTAGCTGTTATTGGCAGCGGAGCCCAAGGCTGCGGTGGGCCAACCGATGTTGCTGTTGATAGTGGAAACGCCGCCAGCAGCCTTACCAACATAACCGGCATCAGCAGTGGTATACGTAGCAGAGTTTGCAGAAGCCAGAGGAGCATTGATGCTGCCCACCAGCGTAGTTGTCTGCAGAGCGGCAGTACGAACGATGTTAGATGCCTTGGCAGTCAAGGTAGCCGACTGACCAGCCGTTTCAAGAACACGGACAGCACCTTGATTATCCACAGCCATGATGTTCCAGGAGAAGCTGGACTTGCCAGACAACCAGGATGTCAAAGTGCTGTCGGCAGCGAAGTTGTACACTTGAACGCCGTTGGCAGCACCATTGACTGCGGTTTCGAAGCTAGTGAGGTCCACGCCCAGGTTGCGGGTATAGGAACCCGTGGCATCCCACACATTGAAGAACAGGCCGCCGTTACCGCCGGCACCGGTATCAATGGCAGCAGCGTTGGCGCCGGCAGCGGCGACCAGGGCGACAGCAGCCACGAGGGTCTTGAGGTTGAATTTCATGAGTATTGCTCCATTAAGGTTACGTTGAACGCGAGCCGGCAAACCACCGGCAGGGTCCGTGAAACCTCGGGTCCTGGAGCAACTGCCTTCCTTGCGTCTCTCCTCGAAACCGCAAGGCCGGTGGCTGCCGGTCCTGTCATGCTTTTCACAGATGTCGCCACTCTACGGGGGCGACATGACGCCATGAGGTGGCGCTGCAATCAAAAAATTGCGCCGTTCGGACTATTGAATAAAACAGCGAGCGACCGATAACCCGAAGGAGCGGGATGTCGGCGTCACAAATGACCAGAGCCCATTTCCGCAAGGCTCGTGCGCCGCCAGTGATCAAGCCGGGTTGTGCAAGGAAATAAAGCAGACGACGACCGAAGAGGGGTAAGTGCTTATCGCTGCCCGACGGAAGAGCGCCACAAGGCCGGCGCCGCGGGGTGCTGTCAGTTCAGGGGAACCATCACCGGACCCAGGCCCCGGGAAACGGCTTCCTCCCGGCTGTGCACGTCCAGTTTTCGGTAAATCTTGCGGACATGGCTTTTCAGGGTCAGAGGGCTGATGCCCAAGGCGGCGCTGATTTCCTGATTGGTCCTTCCCTGGCGCATCAACAGCAGGATTTCCTTTTCCCGGTCGGTCACCTGGGGCCTGGCCCCGGGCGAGGCCGGCAGGGCGATGACCCGGGACAAGGCCATCTTCAGGTGGGAGGACAACAGCTTGAGGACATAATGACTCCGCGGTTCGGTCTCGTCGGGGATGTCGAACAGGACAAAAAAATATGCGGCGCCGCTGAGAAAGCGGGTGCAATGGATCAAAGCACTGAAGGCCCTTTGCGGACCATCGGCGGAAATCGCCCCGCCGACCGAATGCAAGGCGTCCCCTTCCAGGATCAAGGGGAACTTTTCGCTGGCGGCATGGGCCTGAACCAGCGCGATGGCGTGTTGCTCCGTTGCCAGGCGTTGCACCGGAGCGGCCCCGCCCATGCCGATGCATTCGACGCTCCGTACCCTGGCACCATCGTCCAACTCGACGCACACCGCGTCGCGATGGGGCAGCAGATCACGGAACGGGCCGCCGATCCAGGCATTGAACTGGTTCCGGTCCTGAACTTCCATGGCGGAATCGATGGCATGAACAAGGGTGTCCTGTTCATTCAACGTGAGTTTGGCGTTTTTCTTGACCGGCATATCCATCTTGGACGACGCGGGAGCAATCAGCACGACAACGTCCACAATCTTCCGGTCATACCTGGGCCTCGGAGATCACGAACATGTTGGCCCCCATGCCCTTGGCGACAGCCTGGGCGCGATTGGTGACATTGAGCTTGCGCAGGATGTTCTGCACATGGTTCTTCACGGTAAGCGGGCTGATGTGAAGGATCAGCGCGATTTCCTGATTGGTCTTGCCATCCCGGACCCAGCGCAGCACCTCCAGTTCCCGGCCGCTGAGAAGGACATCCTCCGCCGCCTCCATCGTGCCCGGCACATCTTCGCATTGCGCCATGCGATGCACCGCCATGTGGAGATACGGCAACAACAGTTCGAGCAGATAGGCGTCCCTGGGGCCCGGCGGCTGGGTGACGCCCAGGAAAACGAAAAAGCTCCCGTTGTCGCCGGTGATCGCCTTGGCGCCATGAACCATGACATGCCCGTCGGCGCAATCAAGGAGCGCCGACGTCAATTCCTCCGGTAGATCGGAGCCCGCATAACGCAACAGCATCAAAGGCTCGCAACGTCGCCGCTGCCATTCGAAGACCAGCCGCGTCAGCATGCCGCGGTCAAAGCGGCCTAGCTCACCGGCGGCGGCGGCGGCAGACGCGCTGCGTGAGAAGACATCGAAGCGCGTATCGCTGCCCTGGATGTCCCCCCACATGCACACCAAAGTTTCGTGGCGGATGAAACTTTGCAATCCGCCCTGTGTCCATAGGAAAAATTGCGGACGCTTGCTGACCTTGAGGGATTCATCAATGGTCACCAGCAGGCTTTCCAATTCGGAAGGCGAGAAATCCACAAAATCAAGGGCGCTCATCTGTCGTTCAAAGGCAGGGCCTATCTTTTGGACACAAAAAAATTGGCGCGGGGAGTTCCCATGCCTTCCACACTGACTGACACTCGATTCTTCCTGACATGTGTGTCAGTTTTATGGATTCGGCCAAGGAAACACCGATCAAGTCCCCTACAGTTCGGCATTTCACTAAACCGCCTCCCAATTCAGCTGCCACGGGAAAACAAAGTGATCTTAGTGGCGGGATATTTCGCATCAGCGTCAGCAAGGCACCGGAAACTAGTCACTTCAGCCTAGCATTGCCGACGATTTGCGCATTCTTGGTGCCTGCAGGGGAAACTTGCCCTGGTGCGGACACCGACGGCGGCACGGATGCACCGGGCGACGCGATGAAGCGCCAATCCTGATACGTCTTGGCGGATGCGAAATCCTCCTCGCCGCTTTCGAACCCCCGTCGGCGCAGGGGTGGCATCCGCGACTGGCTGTAGACGCCCACAATATCTTCCCCGCGCTTGATCAGGCCCCATTCGAATCCAGCCGTCATCGGATCGACATAAAGGC
>RXJP01000148.1 GCA_003963315.1 Rhodocyclaceae bacterium
GAGGACGGCATCCTCAAGGGCTACTTGCAGGACAGCCTCAACGCCCGTCTGATGGGCGTCGCCCCCACCGGCAACGGCCGCCGCGAATCCTTCGCCCACCTGCCCTTGCCGCGCATGACCAACACCATGATGCTGAATGGCGACAAGAGCCCCGAGGAAATCATCAAGTCGGTGAAGAAGGGGCTCTACGCCGCCAACTTCGGTGGCGGCCAGGTGGACATCACCAGCGGCAAATTCGTCTTCTCCGCCGCCGAGGCCTACCTGATCGAAAACGGCAAGATCACCACGCCGGTCAAGGGCGCCACCCTGATCGGCAATGGGCCCGATGTGTTGACCCGGGTCACCATGATCGGCAACGACCTCGCCATGGATCCCGGTGTCGGCACCTGCGGCAAGGAAGGCCAGAGCGTCCCCGTGGGCGTGGGTCAGCCCACCTTGCGTATCGACGGCCTCACCGTTGGCGGTACGGCTTGAACACCGACGTCGCAGATCAAGAGGCCGCGCCCCGCGGAAAACCGCTAACCCCCCCCGCCCCCCCCTTGTCAGGGGGGGAAGTCGCCGTATCGACATCCGACACAGAAGGCCCCTCCCCTGATAAGGGGAGGACGGGAGGGGTTTCGGTGTTGGCCTCCCCGTTTGTGCTGCTTCTCCCCGTTGCCCTCCTGTTCTGGGGCCTGGGCAGTTTCGGTCTCCTCAATAACGTCGAAGGCATGTACGCCGAGCTCGGGCGGGAGATGCTGGCCGGCGGCACCTGGCAAGGTTGGATCATTCCCCATCTGAACGGCCTGCCTTACATCGAGAAGCCGCCGCTGCTGTATTGGTCTATCGCCGCCGCCCTGAGTGTCTTCGGCGTGCACGACTGGGCCGTGCGCTTGGTGCCGGCCATTGCCGGAGTGCTCTGCCTCGGCGCCGTGTATACCTACGGCCGCGCCTCGGTGGGGCCCCGTTACGGTTTCCTCGCTGCCTTTGCGTTGGGTACCAGCGCCGGCTTCGTCATGATGGGCAAGGTGGCCATGACCGACGCATTACTGGCCGCCTTCCTCACCGCCGCGCTGCTGGGCAGTCGATTGGCCTTGCAGCGGAAGCAACCCTTGCTGTTGCGCTGGGTCATGGTGTGCTTGGCTTTGGCGGTGCTGACCAAGGGGCTGGTGGCCCTGGCGCTTTACGGTTTGGTGTGGACCGGCTGGTTGGTCACAGCAGGCCGCCGTGATTGGCGCGGCAGCGCGGCCTTTCTCGCGGCGCCGGTGGCCTGGGGTGTGTTCCTGCTGGTGGCCGCGCCTTGGCATATCGCCGCCGCCCTGACCCTGCACGAGTTCTCCTGGTTCTATTTCATCAACGAGCATGTGCTGCGCTTCCTCGGCCTGCGCGAACCCAAGGATTACTACGCCGGCACGCCCCTCTACTATCTGCCGCGTCTGGCCCTGATGGCCGCGCCCTGGTGTCTGGCCCTGCTGGCGTATTTTTCACGCGGGCTGCGGCAGAAGGCCATGGCGACGGTGGACGGCGCTTTCCTCTGGGCCTGCGTGCTGGCGCCCCTGGCCTTCTTCAGCGCCTCTAGCGCCAAGGCCAATTACTACATCCTGGTCTGCCTGCCAGGCTTGGCCTTGCTGGCAGCGGGCGTGCTGGAAACCTGGCTTGCCTCCGGTTCTCGGCGGATGTGGGCCGTGTTGGCCGTGGGCGTCGTCTTCGTTCCCGCCGTCGGCGGGATGCTGCATTACGCGGCGGCGACGGAAGAAAAATTCTCCGCCCGGCAGATGGTGTATCAGCTACAGCAGCGCAAGGATGGGCTGCCCCTGTTCCTTTACCAGGACTTCGAGGATTACTCGGCGCTGCCTTTCTATCTGGAAAGCGACAGCATCGGCATCGTGGACCAGCGCAGCGCCGATTTGCGTTTCGGCCTCGGCCTGGGGGCCGTGGATGCGGCCCGCTATCCCAGCATGGAATCCTTCGCGGCCCGCCGGGAGCCGGCGCTACTACTGATTCTGGATGCCCGCGTGCGCAACGGTTTGCCGCCCTTGCTGGCGCCCCGCCTGGAGAAATTGGAACGGGTGGGGAACGCTACCCTCTATCGTTTCAATCCTGCCTGACGGAAGCAAACGGGCGCTTAGATTTCCCCGGTCACCGCCAGCTCGACCCGGTTGCGGCCATTATGTTTGGCCCGTCTTACCGCCCGGTTCGCCGCTTCCAACAGGCTGTCCAGTTCTTCCGCCACGCTTAAGGGGGCGATGCCACAGGACAGCGTGATGCCGCCCGCCGCCGCGCTTTCTTCCGGCAGGGGGGCGGCGGCTACCGCTACCCGCAGCCGCTCCGCCACCGCCAATCCCTGTTCGGTGCTGGTTTGCGGCAGCAGTACGACGAATTTCTCGCCGCCCAACCGGGCCAGCAGGTCCTGGGGGCGCAGGCCTTCCTGCAAGGTGGCGGCCACGCTGCGCAGGACGGCATCGCCGGCCAGGTAGCCGCAACCTTGGTTGATCCGGCCCAGCTCGTCCACGTCTGCCAGCAATAGGCACAGGGGGGAGCCATCCCGCAGGCAGCGTTCGATCATGCGCGGGAAGGCTTCGTTCATCCAGCGCCGGTTGTGCAGGTTGGTGAGGGCGTCCACGCTGCTGGCCTGTTCGAATTCCAGGCTGCGGATATTGTGCTGGACCAGGGCCAGGTTGTTGCTGCGGACACGGCCGGCCAGGATGGAGAGCAGGTTGCGGGCGACGCCGTGGGAGCGTTCCACCAGTTCCCACAACACATCGTGGGGAATCACCATGAGTTGGCAATCCTGGGCGGCGATGACCAGGGCCGATACGCCGCTGCCGTCGATCAGGGACATTTCCCCAGCGCAATCCCCGGGCAGCAGGGAGGCATGGTCGAGGATTTCCTCGCCGCCGGGATAGACCCGCAGCTCTCCCGACAAGACCATGTACAGCCGGTCGTTGTTGTTGCCCGGCTCCAGCAGCCGCACGCCGCGGGCTACCTCCATACGCCAGCATTGGCCCAGCAGCGGTAACAAGTCTTCCAGCGCCGTGTTGTGGAACAGGCGGGCCTGGGACAACAGGGGTAGATCGGGGTCGCTCATGGCAAATTCTCCGGAGGTGGTGGAGCTTATTGCCATAAGCCGATGTTTTGCAAGGACGAAGTCATGATCGTTTGATATTTCGCATAGCGGAGATCAGTTCGTGGCCGCCTTGGTCCCTCCCCGATTCTGGCCCGGTGTTTGCGTTAGCCCCGAAAACCAGCCTTGTCCTGTCGCGTTCACGACTATCGGGAGTTCCCCATGCCAGCCCTTTCCTCCACCTGCGATGCCAAGGGTTTCGCCGTCCAGCCCGGCGACCGGGTGCGCATTCTGTCCATCGTTCCCGGCCCGGACATGGAGGACGACGACGTGGACATGATCGAGTTCATGATCGGTTCCATCTGCGAGATCGACCGGGTGGATGGCGAGGGCCATGCCTGGGTCACCATGTGGTGGAGCTGCGCCGACGGCGTGGCCACCAGCACCGTGGCCTTGGCGCCCCACCAGATGGAGCGGGTGGAAGGCATGGTGGCCAGTCGCCGGGTCTGACCGGGGCTGCCATCTCCCGGCGGCGATCCACGGCGGTCCGGCGTGCTACATTCGTCCGGCCCCTTCCGAAAGTGCATCGTCATGACTGTGGAAATCATCGCCATCGCCCGTCAACGCGGGCTGCCCGTGGAACTGCCCGCCGCCGTGGCGGTGATGGCGGGACGCGGCATTGTCGGCGACCGGCATTTCACCCCCCAACGAACCCCGGGCGGCGGCCATGTCAGCCTGATCGAGGCTGAAGTGGTGGAGGCCTTCAACCGCAAGCACGCCATGACCATCCATCCGGCCGATACCCGCCGCAATCTGGTGACCCGGGGTGTGCGCCTCAATGGCTTGGTGGGAAAGGTTTTTACCATCGGCAATGTTCGCCTGAGGGGCGTGGAATGGTGCGAACCCTGTGAGTCCCTGGGCAGCCGGCTGGCGCGGAAACACATGCCCATGGCCAAGGTGGTGAAGGCCTTTGTCCACCGTGGCGGTTTGCGGGCGGAGGTGTTGGCCGGCGGCATGGTGCGCCTGGGGGATGTCTTGCAGGTGCAGGGCTGAGCCGCACCATGGGCGGCGCTTGGCATTTCCGTGCCCTGCTGATCTGGCTGGCCGTGCTTGCGGTGGCTTACTGGGGCTTTGATCGTTATCTGGCGCCCAAGGCGGTGACCACCGCGGCGCCGGCCTCCGGCCAGGTGGACGTGCCCCGTTCCCAGGACGGCCACTATTACCTGAAGGGCGCCATCAACGGCCGACCCTTGATCTTCATGGTGGATACCGGCGCCAGTTCGGTGGCCGTTTCCGCCGATTTCGCCCGGGCCGCAGGCTTGCCCAAGGGTTATCCCCTGCGCTTCTCCACCGCCAACGGCAGCGCCGAGGGCGAGCTGGTCAGCGGCCAGACGGTGGAAGCCGGCGGCCTCACCGTGAGCAATATCGAGGTGAGCGTCGGCATCCGCATGGAACAGCCGGACATGGCGCTACTGGGCCAGAGTTTTCTGCGCCATGTGGAGGTGGTCCAGTCCGGCGACCGGTTGGTGTTGCGGCAACAACGTGACTGAGCAAGTTCGCGAGGGGCGACGAATGGATCACCAAGGGCGCCAAGGATCACCAAGAAGCACCAAGGAAAGTCATACTTTATGGCCTTTGCTGTTCTTGGTAATCCTTGGTGCCCTTGGTGGTTTCCCCTTCACACCATCGCTTGATCATCTCCCGGCAGCGCCGCAATGAGGGCAAGTCCGTGCTCTGTTCCGTTGCTGTCGGCCTGATGGGGGCTGCTAGACTTGCCCACTTCCTTTTTGCCGCTCCCGCTTCGTCATGAACGCTCCCGCCAAAGCCATCGAATTCAAGGGCACCTCCCTGTCCGTCGTGTCCGTCGTGCTCTCCACCCTGGACATGGCCGCCCTGGAGGCCGCCGTGGCGGCCATGCCCGGCGGCAAACGGCGTTTCTTCGACGGCGATGCCGCGGTGCTGGACCTGGGCGCCGCCGGCGAGGGTGAGGCCGATTGGCCCGCCCTGCTGGACCTGTTACGGGATTACGGGCTGGAGCCGGTGGGGCAGATCGGTGGTGGCGTGGCCCTGGCGGAGGCCGCCCGGCGGGCGGGGCTGGTGACCATTGCCGCCAGCGAACTGGCCCGGCCCGCGCGTAAGGCTGCGGCGGAGCCAGCCCCAGCCCCGGCGCCAGCGGTGCCCAAATCCGCCACCTTGATCGTCGACAAGCCCCTGCGTTCCGGCCAACGGGTCTATGCCCGGGGCGGCGACCTGATCCTTACCGCCATGGTGTCCGCCGGGGCGGAGGTGATCGCCGACGGCAGCATCCACGTTTACGCCCCCCTGCGCGGGCGAGCCTTGGCCGGGGCCGTGGGAGACGAGTCGGCGCGGGTGTTCGCCACCTGTTTCGAGGCGGAGCTGGTGTCCATTGCCGGGGTGTACCGCACCTTCGAGCAGGGCCTGCCGGCCAAGCTGGCCCGCCAGCCGGTGCAAACCTGGCTGGAAAAGGCGGCGTCCAGCCCCCTCAGCCTGCGCATGGAGCCCCTGGCCCTGAGCTGAAACGTCTTGCTGAAATAGGCTCTAGCCCGTGTTGACGCGGTTAATCCCTTCTATTCCCCGGGAATTGATGCCGTCCTGGCGTTAAAATCCCGGCTTTCCTCAATTCTTCGAGAGTGCCGCTCATGACCCGTATCGTCGTCGTGACTTCCGGCAAAGGCGGGGTCGGCAAGACCACCACCAGCGCCAGTTTTTCCTCCGGACTCGCCCTGCGCGGCTTCAAGACCGCCGTGATCGATTTCGACGTGGGCCTGCGCAACCTGGACCTGATCATGGGCTGCGAGCGCCGCGTGGTATACGACCTGATCAACGTCATCAACGGCGAATCCAGCCTCAACCAGGCCCTGATCAAGGACAAGCACTGCGAGAACCTGTACGTCCTGCCCGCCTCCCAGACCCGGGACAAGGATGCCCTGACCGAAGAGGGCGTGGAAAAGGTGCTCAAGGATTTGGAGCACATGGGCTTCGACTTCATCGTCTGCGATTCCCCGGCGGGTATCGAAAGCGGCGCCCTGATGGCCCTGCGCTTCGCCGACGAGGCCATCGTCGTCACCAACCCGGAAGTGTCTTCCGTGCGCGACTCCGACCGTATCCTGGGCATCCTCCAGGCCAAGTCCAAGCGCGCCCAGGAGGGCGGCGAGCCGGTCAAGGAACACCTGCTGGTGACCCGCTATTCCCCCAAGCGCGTGGACGACGGCGAAATGCTGTCCTACAAGGACGTGCAGGAAATCCTGCGGGTGCCCATCATCGGCGTCATTCCCGAATCCGAATCGGTGCTCCATGCTTCCAACCAGGGTACGCCCACCATCCACCTGGAAAATTCCGACGTGGCCGAGGCCTACAAGGACGTGATCGCCCGTTTCCTCGGCGAAGACAAACCCCTGCGTTTCGTGGACTACGAAAAGCCCGGTCTGCTCAAGCGCATCTTCGGAGGCAAGTAAGATGTCCCTGCTCGACTTGCTCTTCGGCAGCAAACCGAAAACCGCCAGCGTGGCGAAGGAGCGTCTGCAGCTCATCATCGCCCGGGAACGCAGCGATAACGGCCCTTCCGCCGATTACCTGCCCGCCCTGCAAAAGGATCTGGTGGCGGTGATCTCCAAGTATGTGAAAGTGAATCCGGACGACATCAAGGTGTCCCTGGAAAAACAGGACAACTACGAAGTGCTGGAAGTGAACATCGTGCTGCCCGACGCGGCGCGGGCCGTTTAAAACCCCGTCATCCCCGCGAAAGCGGGGATCCAGGCCTTACCCCGATGGACTTCCGCTTTCGCGGAGGTGACGAAAGGGGACTCAAGAAATATTGAATCAAGATCATGACCCACGCCATCGACGACGTACGCATCAAGGAAATCAAGGAACTCGCCCCCCCGTCCCACGTGTTGAGGGAGTTCCCCGCCACCGACAAGGCTGCGGCCACCAGTTTCGAGAGCCGCCAGGCCATCCATCAGGTGCTGCACGGCGCCGACGACCGCCTGGTGGTGGTGATCGGCCCCTGTTCCATCCATGACCCCGCTGCTGCCCTGGACTACGCCCGCCGCCTCATGGCCGAGCGGGAGCGCCTCAAGGCCGACCTGGAAGTGGTGATGCGGGTCTATTTCGAGAAGCCCCGCACCACGGTGGGCTGGAAGGGGCTGATCAACGACCCCGGCATGGACAACAGCTACCGCATCAATGACGGCATCCGTCTCGCCCGCAAGCTCTTGTGGGAAATCAACGAAATGGGCATGCCCTGCGGCACCGAGTTCCTCGACATGATCACACCCCAGTACGTGGCCGACCTGATCGCCTGGGGCGCCATCGGCGCCCGCACCACCGAATCCCAGGTGCACCGCGAATTGGCGTCCGGCCTGTCCTGCCCCGTGGGTTTCAAGAACGGCACCGACGGCAACATCCGCATCGCGGTGGACGCCATCAAGGCTGCTGCCAGCCCCCACCATTTCCTCTCGGTGACCAAGGCCGGCCATTCCGCCATCGTCTCCACCAAGGGCAACGAGGACTGCCATGTCATCCTCCGCGGCGGCAAGGAACCCAACTACGATGCCGCTTCCGTGGAAGCGGCCTGCATCGACCTGGGCAAGGCCGGCCTCGCCGCCAAGCTGATGGTGGATTTCTCCCACGCCAACAGCCGCAAGCAGTTCAAGTTGCAAGTGGACGTGGCCAAGGATGTCGCCGCGCAAATGGCTGCCGGCGAAGATCGCATCTTCGGCGTGATGGTGGAATCCCACCTCAAGGAGGGCCGCCAGGACCTGACCCCGGGCAAAGCCCTGGAATACGGCCAGAGCATCACCGACGCCTGCATCGGTTGGGAAGACAGTGTGGCGGTATTGGACATGCTGGCCGAGGGGGTGCGCAAGCGCCGCCTGGTGCTGGAAGACAAGTAAGCGGATGCGGCCAGCCTTGAGCGGCATCTTCGGCAAAGACGGCGTGACCCCACGCCGTCTTTTCTTTTGGCTGCTGCCCTTCCTATTGGCCTTCCGCCTCTGGCTGGCGACGGTGCTGCCCATCACGGGTGATGAGGCCTACTTCATCTGGTGGGGCAAGATTCCTGATTGGGGTTTCTACGACCACCCGCCCATGATTGGCTGGTGGTTGGCGGCCCAGTTGCTGCTGGGGGACGGGGCCGGGTGGCTGCGGCTGACCTCGGTGCTGCAACCCTTCGCCCTGGCCGTCGCCGTGGCCTGGTTCGTGCCGCGCCTCTGGCCCGGGGCCGATGAGAACCGCCGCTGGTGGGCCGCACTGTTATGCCTGCTGTCGCCGGCCTTCGTCTGGAATGTATTGATCACCACCGATACGCCCCTGATCTATTTCTCCGTGCTGTCCGGCCTGTGCTGGCTGCGTGCCCGGCGGGAACTGGCGGAGGACGGTCTGGGCTGGTATCTCGCCGCCGGCGTCTTGCTGGCGGGGGCGGTGCTGTCCAAATACTTCGTTGTCTTTCTCGGCTTCGCCTATCTGCTCGACCTGCTGCTGCGCCCCACGCGCAAGGGCTGGCTGGGCCTGGTGACCGCTTACGCCTGTTGCGTGCCCGGGCTGGCCCTGATGGCCTGGTGGAACGCCGGCCATTGCTGGCCCAACTACATGTTCAACTTCGTCAATCGCCATGGCGATGCGGCGCTGGGCTGGAAGAACAGCGCCATCTACGGGCTGATGATGGTCTACCTGCTGACCCCCGCTGGGGTATGGGGACTGATGCGGAGCACCGTCATTCCCGCGAAAGCGGGAATCCAAAGGGGTAGGCAAAGGCTGGATTCCCGCTTTCGCGGGAATGACGATACTACGAAGACGTTCAGGTCTTTGGTCTTGGTCGCCTTCATTCCTTTGCTGATGTTCGCTCTGCTGTCCTTGGAGAAGACCATCGGCCTGCACTGGGTCCTGTCCTTCCTGCCTTTCTGCGGTCTGCTGCTGGCCCTGCACTTGCCGGAAACCAGCCTGCGCCGCACGGGGCTGTTCTTCCTCGGTTTCGCCCTGCTGCACGTGGCCTTCCTGGTGTGGATGAGCTTCACCCAGTTGGAAGACTGGAAGAAAACCAATTGGTACGAGAGCGCTGTGCTGGCCTTCGAGGCCAAAGCCATTGCCGAGCGGCTCAAGCCCTATGAGGCCGATTACGCCTTCGCCAGCAACGGCTACGCCGACGCGGTGACCCTGGGCTACAACGCCCGTCGTTACTTCCTGGTGTTCGGCGAGGCCAGCAGCCACGCCCGCCACGACGACATCCTCACAGATTTCCGCGCCCTGGATGGAAAGAACATCCTGATCCTGCGCAAGAGTGCGCCATCCCCCGGCGAATACGAGCCCTATTTCCGCGAACTTCATACGGAAACCTTTGTCCTCCATGGCGTGACCTTTTATTCAATCTTCGGACAGGGTTTCGACTATGTCCGCTATCGGGAGAAGGTGTTGGCTGTGGTGAACGACAAGTACTACCGCATTCCCGGCAAGCTGCCCCGGACAGCCTGCTACTTCTTCGACCGCTACGGGTTTTCAGTGCGATGAAGGCCCTCGTCAAACTGCTGCGTCCGCACCAATGGGTGAAGAACAGTTTCGTCCTGGTGGGGCTGCTGTTCGGTCATGCCTGGCGTGATCCGGTGTTGGTGCAGCAGGGACTGTGGGCCTTTGCCGCGTTTTGTCTGTTGTCCTCGGCGGTCTATGTGTTCAACGACCTGCTGGACCGGGAGCAGGACCGGCAGCATCCGAAGAAGCGTCACCGCCCTCTGGCCAGCGGTCGGGTAGGGGTGCCTGGCGCCCTGGCGTTGCTGGGCCTGTGCCTGATCGCGGGTCTTGCCCTGGCCTTTACCCGGGCCGGCAACGCGCCCTGGGTCTTCGTCGCCTACCTCGTCATCAACGGCATATACAGCCTGGGGGCCAAGCATGTGGTGGTGCTGGATGTGTTCCTCATCGCCGCCGGCTTCATGCTGCGCCTGCTGGCGGGCACCCTGGGCCTGGGCATCGCCCCTTCCCACTGGCTGCTGCTGTGCGGCCTGATGCTGACGCTGTTCCTCGGTTTCGCCAAGCGCCGGGCCGAACTCAACGTGGTGGCCGGCGACCCGTCAGCCCATCGGCGGGTGCTGGAGGATTATTCCGAAGCGCTGCTGGACCAGTTCATCACCGTCACCCTGGCCTGCACCGTGGTGTCCTACAGCCTGTACACCCTGAGTGCGGAAACCGTTGCGCTGCATGGCAGCAACCACCTCATCCTGTCGGTGCCCTTCGTCCTCTACGGTATGTTTCGCTACCTCTTCCTGCTCCACCATCGGGGCGGCGGCGGCGATACCGCCACGGACATGTTCACCGACCCCCATTTGATCCTGGCCGGGGCGGGTTGGCTGGCTTCGGTGCTCGCGGTGCTCAACGGGCGTCTATAATGAGCGCGCCATGAGTGCAAACCACTTCCATACCATCGGTTCTTTGGGCGATGCCACACCCTTCGTGTCGCGCATTCTTGGCATCATTGAGCATATCAATCTGTTCGAGGATTTCAGCCCCGGCGAAGTCGAGAAGCTGGCCCGTTATATGGTGGCCTATCGGGTGCCTGCCGGCGCCCAGATCATCGAGGAAGGTGAACCGGGGGATTTTCTCCTGCTCATCATCGAAGGTAGCATCGAGATCGTGAAGACCGGCAGCAACGGGCTGCCTGCCCGCATCGGCCTGGCCGGTCCTGGCAAGACCCTGGGGGAAATGTCAGTGATCGACGGTGAACCCCGTTTCGCCAGTTGCATCACCGAGCAGGATTGTCTGTTGGCGGTGCTGGACCGGGAAAACCTCTCCCGCATCCTGGCCGACGAGCCCCGCATGGGGGTCAAGATCCTCATGGAATTGCTGATGCTGCTCAATCAGCGTCTGCGCGGCGTCAGCAACGACCTGATGCGCTGCATGTCCGACAAGCAGAAGCGCATCGGCATGGTGCGCTAAACAGCGCTTCAGCGTAGCCGGAACAGCACCGGCAAGATCATTTCCCGTTTGTCCTCGCCTTCCAAACTACCCATGGCCCAGGCCGCCCTCAGGGCCGCCTGATCCAGCACCTTGTGGCCACTGCTGGCGGCGATGTCCGCATCGACAATGCGGCCGTTGCCGTCCAGGGTGAGGAGCAGGCGGACTTCGCCTTCCAGGCCGGCGGCCACTGCCTCGGGCGGGTAATAAAGGTGTTTGGACAGCTTGCGTTGGGCGGCCTCCAAGGGCGCTGCCTTGACGGACGAAGATTGGGGGTGCGCCGGGCCAGCGGATGACTGAGGAGCGACGGCATCGGGTTTTGTGGGGGGGCGTGGCGGTTCTTTCTGCGGCTCCGGTGTTTCCAGGGTGTTCTTGAGCAGGGGTTCGCTGGGCTCGATGGGGTCCGGCGGGCGCAATTCCACGTTGAGGAGCGGGGGCCGAGGAGGTTTGGGACGCCATAGGCCGCCACCCACCAGGAACAGGCAGTGGACGAGCAGGGACAACAGCAGGGCGGTGAAAAGATGGGGCCGCAAGAGGCGTTTGCCGGTGGCTTTGAGGTGGGTGGGTTGGCCGTATTATCCCTGTCCTACCGGTAGGGAGTGATGAAGTGAAGCGCAGCTTATTGCAGGCAGTTTTGAGTGTGTTCCTGGTTTTTGCCTTCCTGGCACCGTTGGGCGTCCGGGCTGCACTGCCGGACCCGGTGGCCTTTGGCGTGGCCATGGAAATGGGCGATGGAGACAAGGCCCGGCAGTGGCTGGATGAAGGGCTGCCCCCCAATTTCCTTGCCGACCGCATCGGCACAGGCCTGATGATCGCCGCCTGGGAAGGGAATATCCCCCTCATGGAGCTCTTTCTCCAGCGTGGCGCCAACGTCAATTTCGTCAATCGCAGCGGGGAACAGGCCCTGCAACTGGCGGCCTGGAAGGGGCAGTTGGAGGCCGTGAAATGGCTGCTGGCCCATGGTGCGGCCATCAGCCGCCGAGGCAAGGAATGGAGCGCACTGCACTATGCCGTGTTCGCCGGCCATGAAGAGGTGGCCCGTCTGCTCATGGACCGAGGGGCTGACATCAATGCCCAAGCGCCCAACGGCTCCACGGTATTGATGATGGCGGCCCGGGAGGGCCAGGAAAAAATCGCCCAGCAGTTGATTGAAGCCGGCGCGGATACGGGGCGGCGTAACGATGATGGCGAAACGGCGCTGACTTGGGCCATGCGCCACAACAATCTGCGCATCGCCAAAATGGTGGCGACCCCCGAGGCCTTTGCCCTGGCGGTGAAAGCGCCGCCCCAGAGTTTCGGCGTGGCCATGCGCTCGGTGCCGCCGCCTTCGCGGATTTCGGAAATCCTGCGCCAGATCAACAAAGCGGAGGCCGCTGGACAGCCCACGGCCGAGTTGCGCCAAGCCTTGTTCGACGCGGTCGCCGAGTTCAAGCGGGATACGCCCATGACCCGCACGACGATGCCCAAGCCCAATGTGATTTATCCGAAGCTGCCCAAGACACCCAAGGCCCTGGTCATTACCGCCGAGCGGCAGAAGCCCGGGGCCGAGCGGGCCGAGGTGGTTTACGGCGGGGGCAAGTCCGCGCCCGCTGCCGACGATCCGGCGGAATTGCTGAAACAGCTCAAAGCGGCGGAAGCCGCCGGTAAACCGACTACCGAGTTGCGCCGCGCCTTTTTTGAGGCGGTGCGACGCTACCAGGGCGCCAGCACGCAATGAATGCAATGCGCAAGCCCCGCATCGGTTTGGCTTTGGGCAGCGGCTCCGCCCGTGGATGGGCTCATGTGGGAGTGATTCGTGCCCTGGAGCAAGCAGGCCTGCGGCCCGACCTGGTGTGTGGTACATCGGTGGGTGCGCTGGTGGGGGCGGCTTATGCGTCCGGGGAATTGGACCGTTTTGAGCAATGGTTGCTGAGTTTGCGCTGGAAGGATGTGGTGGCCTTCATGGACATCAGCTTCAACGGCGGCATGCTCAAGGGCGAACGCTTGATGGAATTCCTGCGCCGCAATTTTTCTGATCGGCCGGTGGAGTCGCTGCCCCTTCCCTTCGGCGCGGTGGCGACCGCTTTGCGTAGCGGCGCCGAAGTGTGGTTGCGGGAAGGCTCGACAGTGGATGCCGTGCGGGCCTCGATAGCCTTGCCGGCCGTGTTTCCCCCCGTATTGCGCGACAGCCGCCTGCTGGTGGACGGTGGCTTGGTGAATCCAGTGCCGGTCTCCCTGGCACGGGCCATGGGGGCGGACCTGGTGATCGCAGTGGATTTGAGTGCCGACGTGCTGGGCCACCATATCCGGGACGACGATATGACCCCTGCCGCGGGTGGCTGGTGGCGCAGGATGCAGGACAGCCTGGGCGCCATCATGCCGGGACAGGGCGGGGAGGGCCCGCGCATGCCTTCGATGTTCGATGTGATTGCATCGAGCATCAACGTCATGCAAGTGCGCATCGCCCGCAGCCGCTTGGCAGGAGAGCCCCCGGACGCCATGGTGTCGCCCCGCCTGGCGGATTTGGGGCTGTTCGATTTCCATCGGGCCGAAGAGGCGATTGCCGAGGGCCGTCGGGCAACGGAAGCGGCATTACCCGCTTTGCGCGATTTGATCGAGCGGGGGTTTTAAGGACCTGCGCCTCGGCGGCGGGGCGCAGGTTTTTCAGCGGCGCCGTTGCGGACTTGGTCTGCGTGCCGAGGTGGCGGCTGGCGGTCGACGACCCGTGCGGCTTGAGGAATCGCCGCCCGGTTGCCAGGCCGGGATCAGGTGCTTCTTGCCGTTGCCGATCAGGTCGGCGCGGCCCATGGCCTTCAGGGCTTCCCGCAATAACGGCCAGTTCTCCGGGTCGTGGTAGCGCAGGAAAGCCTTATGCAGGCGGCGCTGCCGTCCACCACGGACGATGGGCACCCCTTCTGATTCCCGGGTGACTTTGCGCAACGGGTTCTTCTCTGTGTGCCACATGGCGGTGGCCAGGGCCAGGGGCGTGGGCAGGAAGGTCTGCACCTGGTCCAGGCGGAAATCGTAGCGTTTGAGCCAGAGGGCCAGTTCCAGCATGTCTTCGTCGGTGGTGCCGGGGTGGGCGGCGATGAAGTAGGGGATCAGGTACTGTTCCTTGCCAGCTTCCTTTGAGTACTTCTCGAACATCTGCTTGAAGCGCTCATAGGTGCCGATACCCGGCTTCATCATCTTCGACAGCGGGCCTTCCTCGGTGTGTTCCGGGGCGATCTTCAGGTAGCCGCCCACGTGATGGGTGACCAGCTCCTTCACATATTCCGGCGACTGCACCGCCAGGTCGTAACGCAGGCCGGAGCCGATCAATACCTTCTTGATGCCGGGCAGGGTGCGCGCCTTGCGGTAAAGCTGGATCAGCGGTGCGTGGTCGGTGTTCAGGTTTTCGCAGATGCCGGGATAGACGCAGGACAGGCGGCGGCAGCTTTCCTCGATCTTTTTGTCCTTGCAGGCCAGCCGGTACATGTTGGCGGTGGGGCCGCCCAGGTCGGAAATGATGCCGGTGAAGCCGGGAGTCTTGTCGCGAATCTCTTCGATCTCGTGGAGGATGGATTCCTCCGAACGGCTCTGGATGATGCGGCCTTCGTGCTCGGTGATGGAGCAGAAGGTGCAGCCGCCAAAGCAGCCGCGCATGATGTTCACCGAGAAGCGGATCATGTCCCAGGCGGGAATCTTGGCATCGCCGTAGGCCGGGTGGGGTTTGCGGGCGTAGGGTAGGCCGTAGACGTGGTCCATCTCGGCGGTAGTGAGAGGGATGGGCGGCGGGTTGAGCCAGACGTCCCGATCGCCGTTGCCCTGGATCAGGGCCCGGGCGTTGCCGGGGTTGGACTCCAGGTGGAAGGTGCGGCTGGCGTGGGCGTAGCGCACCGGGTCTTCGTTCACCCGGTCATAGGAGGGCAGGCGCACCACTTGGTGGGAGCGGGCTGCCTTGCGTGCGGCGACGCGTTCGGCGGCAGTGACGATGCGGATCGGCTGCGCGCCGGCATCGTTGATGGCGGCTTGCCCGGCGGCGCTCTTGGCGGGCTCCATGGCATAGGGATCGGGATGCGGATCCACCCGGCCCGGCATGTCCACCGTGGTGGAGTCCACCTCTATCCATTCCTCGGATGGCTTCCATCCCTTGGGCACCATGAAGGAACTGCCTCGCAGGTCGCGGATATGTTCGATGGGCTCGCCCTTGGACAGGCGGTGGGTGAGTTCCACCACCGCCCGCTCGGCGTTGCCGAAGATCAGCAGGTCGGCCTTGCTGTCCGGCAGGATGGAGCGCCGCACCTTGTCAGACCAGTAGTCGTAGTGGGCGATGCGGCGCAGGCTGGCCTCGATGCCGCCGATGACGATGTTGGCGTCAGGGAAAGCTTCCCGCGCCCGTTGCGAATAGACGATTACCGCTCGGTCAGGCCGCTTGTTGGCCTCGGCGTTGGGGGTGTAGGCGTCGTCGCTGCGGATCTTCTTGTCGGCGGTGTAACGGTTCACCATGGAGTCCATGTTGCCCGCGGTGATGCCGAAATAGAGATTGGGCTTGCCCAGCTTGCGGAAGTCTTCCGCCGATTGCCAATCCGGTTGGCTGATGATGCCGACACGGAATCCCTGGGCCTCCAGCAGCCGGCCGAGCAGGGCCATGGCGAAGCTGGGGTGGTCGATGTAGGCGTCGCCGGTGACCAGGATGACATCGCAGGAATCCCAGCCGAGTTGCTCCATTTCCGCCCGGGACATGGGCAGGAAGGGCGCAGTGCCGAAACGCTTGGCCCAATAGGGGCGGTAGGAGGTGAGTGCTTTGGCTTCCATGGGGGAGGGCGCGTCACGTGCCCTTCAGCAGATTGGACTCGGATTTTAAGGCTTGCGGCCGTTGGCGTCGCCCATGATCTGCGCAGGGACTTAGTTGGCCCGTGGTGGCGGGGCTCAGGCTGGCAGGCGCACCCGGCTGTGGCTGGACACCTGGCGAGCGAGGAAATCCATCTGGTCGGCCAGGATGTGGCGGTTGCAGAGGATCAGGTATTCCGCCTTGTTGGGCACATAGGGAGCGAACAGCAGTTCCATGTCGGCCTGCTCCGGGGTGCGTCCGCTCTTGCGCTGGTTGCAGCCGCGACAGGCCGCTACTACGTTCATCCACACGTCCTGCCCGCCTTGGGAGACGGGGTGGATGTGGTCCCGGGTCAGGCGGCTGCCGGGCAGCTCGTCGCCGCAGTAAGCACAGATGTGGCGATCGCGTTGGAACAGCTCGCGGTTGGTGAGGGGCGGAACTTGCAGTACGGAACGCCCGCCCAGGGCCTTGCCACGGATGGCGATGATGCTGTTGGCGCAGATTTCCGAGCGAAGGCCGGTGAGGCGGTTGATGCCACCATGGAAGACGAAGCTATGGTCGCCGATGGCCCAGGCCACCATGTTGCGGGCGTAATAAAAGCACGCATGCTGCCAGTCCACCCAGCGATGGGGGGAGCCATGTTGGTCCAGGGTAAGGATCAAGGGCGTTGCACTCATGGGATCACCTAGAATCATGCGACTGCTACAACGATTGCCATAGCGTATCAAAGGCTTATGACTTTGCCCACCACGTTAGCGCAGAGTTCCCCGATTCGGGCACTGATTGTGTCCTTGGGACTACATTGCCTGCTCCTGTGGCCGGTATTGCTGCTGGTGTCACCGGGCAGTACGCCAGCTACGGACGGGAGGCGCGCCGAGGTACGTGCCCGGTTGATGCCTTTGCCGCCGCCCCAGCCCGTGGAGCGTTCCGTCCCCATGATTCCGACAAGTGGTCGTGCCGTGCCGGTCACGGGACCCGGGGCGCCTATCCGGCCGCAGATGGCCGGGGCAGCCGATGGCATGACGGTCGCCACAACTGACGCCCGGCAGCCTTCGCCGGCTCGGGCGGCCGAGGGGCTGGATGCGGAAGGATTGCGCAGTTACCGCATGGCCCTGGCCGTTCACGCCCGGCGTTATCGACAATATCCCGAAGCAGCTGTGCAAGCGGGGTTGCGGGGAACGGCCGAGATTCGTCTGTGGGTTTTGCCCGGTGGCGGCGTGACGGTGAGTCTTGAGCGGTCAAGCGGCCACGATGCGCTCGATGAGGCGGCGCTGGGCATGGTCCGACAGGCGACATTGGCGGCATCCCTGCCGGACAGCTTGCAAGGCCGGCAATTCGCCTTGCTGATCCCCCTGCGTTTCGATCCGGACTGAACGTTTGGAGGTGTGGGCGGTGTTGCTAGGTGACGGGATTCAGCGTCGTGCTGTGCAGGGTGTAGCGCCCCGCCTGGCGATCAGCGAAATAGTGTTGTAGTGCGTAGCTGACCGAACGGAAGGCGATGTCCCGCCAGGGAATGTCCGCTTCCGCGAACAGGCCGGTTTCCAGGGTTTCCTCCCCTGGCGCGAGGTCGAGGGAGGGCAGGGAGGCCTGGTAGAAAAAATGCACCTGGTGGATATGGGGAATGCTGACCACCGCGAACAGGTCGCCCAAGTCCACCGGTCCGCCGGCTTCCTCCAGTGTTTCCCGCAAAGCCGCCTGTTCAAGGCTTTCGCCGTTTTCCATGAAGCCGGCGGGAAGCGTCCAGTAACCATGGCGGGGCTCTATGGCACGGCGGCACAACAGAATCTTGTCTTCCCATACCGGTAGCGTCCCCACCACCATGCGCGGATTTTGGTAGTGCACGGTATCGCACACGGTACAGACGTCGCGCAGCAGATTGTCCCCCGGCGGAATCTGTTTTTTGATGGGGGCACCACAGACGGAGCAGTAATGGATGGCCGGATGCATGGCGAAGTAGTTGTGTTTTCGGAGCCTAAGTGCGGCGGATATGGCCTAAGGTACAGGTATGATAAAGCCGATATAACAAGGGTTGCGGGCGTCGCCGCTACGGCTGACTGTTCCCTGAATGAGGGTGCGGGCCTGGACTGTGCAAGTATAACTGTATGACTCCTATCGATATTTCAAAGTTTGAACAATTGCGGGCCACGGGGGAGCTGCCTTCGCCGAAGGGGGCAGCGTTGGCGATTGTCCGGCTGACCCAGAAGGAAGATGTCCCTCTGGCGGAGCTGGCCAAGGCCATTGGCGCCGATCCGGCCTTCGCCGGGCGCCTGATCAAGGCGGCCAACTCTGCCCAGGCGGCGGGACGGCGGCCGGTGGCATCGATTTCCGATGCCTTGTCCGTGCTGGGCATTTCCACGGTGCGTACCTTGGCCTTGGGATTTTCCCTGCTGTCCAATTACAGCGCCGGCAAATGCCAGAAATTCGATTACGACCGGTTCTGGTCCCATTCCTTGGTGTGCGGCCTGGCCTTCCAGGCCTTGATGCAGCGTACCCGCGCCGCAGTGGCGGACGAGGCGTTTTGTGTGGGTCTGTTGGCCCGGGTGGGCAGCCTGGCGCTGGCCACGATCTTCCCCGAGGACTATTCCCGACTCATTAGCGAAACCGAAGGAAAGGGTCCGAATGCCTTGTTGTCCGCCGAGGAAGGCGCCTTCGCCTTGACCCACGGCCAGTTATCGGCTGCCATGCTCGAGGACTGGGGTATTCCCAAGGTATTTACCGAGCCGGTGCTGTTCCATGAAACCCCGGAGCAATCCCGTTTCGAAGAGGGAACCCGGCCCCACCATCTGACCATGGCCATGGCTATCTCTGAGCAAGTGGCCGATATCTGTTTGGCGCCGGAATCCGAATGGCGCGGCATGATGCCCCAGCTCTTCATGTTGGGCAGCCGCCTTTCGGTGGATGCCGAGTCCATGATGGCGATTTGCGACAAGGTGGCCAAGGAGTGGCAGGAATGGGGGGCGCTGCTGAAGGTGCATGCCAAGGAGATGCCTCCCTTCGCCGAAATGTCCAAGCCGCCGGCACCGCCCCAGCTCACCGAAGGGATGCTGCTCAAGGGTGGCGAGGATGGATACCGGATGCGGGTGTTGGTGGTGGACGACGACCGCAGTATGCGCACGCTGTTGGCAGCAATGCTGAAGGACGTCGGGCATGAGGTGTTCGAGGCGGAAAATGGCAAGCAGGCTTTCGACACCGCCCTTGAAGTCCGCCCCGAGATGATGATCGTGGACTGGATGATGCCGGAAATGAACGGCGTCGAGTTGACCCGGGCCCTGCGGGAAACGGTGTCTGGACGGGGCGTCTATATCTTGATCCTGACTGCTCTGGAGGATGACGAAGCGCTGGTGGAGGCTTTCGAAGCCGGGGTGGATGATTTCATGATCAAACCCCTGAAGCCGCGTATCCTGGCCGCGCGCTTGAGGGCCGGGCAGCGGGTGGTGAAATTGCAGCAAGAGGTGGAGCGGGACCGGGAGGAAATCCGCCGTTTCGCTGCGGAGCTGGCGGTGACCAACCGCAAATTGCAGCAAGTGGCGCTGACCGATTTCCTGACGGGATTCCCCAATCGGCGTTATGCCATGGCCCGTCTGCAGCAGGACTGGGCGGCGACGACGCGTAACAATCGCGCATTGTCTTGCCTGGTGATCGACCTGGACAGTTTCAAGCAGGTAAACGACACCCACGGCCACGATGTGGGCGACCAGGTGTTGAAGCAATCCGCTCAGGCCATCAAGGCTGCGTTGCGGGCGGAGGATGTCATCTGCCGCATGGGGGGCGATGAGTTTCTTGCCATTTGCCCCGATACCGACTTGGACGCCGCCATGCTCTGTGCGGAGCGGGTGCGTGCCGCTGTGGCAGCACTGCGCATTCCGATAGCGTCTACGGAATTGACGGGCAGCGTGAGCATCGGTGTGGCCCAGCGGGTATCCAGCATGGCCAATCTGGACATGCTCATCAAGCGTGCCGATGAAGGGGTCTATCTGGCCAAATCCCAGGGACGCAACCGGGTGGTTTCCGCCCAACTGCCTGCCGCCGAAGACAAGGCGTAAGCACCGTCCCCGCCGAGGTAGACCGCCCCGATGTTTTTGAACCGCCGATATCACCGAGGCTTTGGGGTTTGATCCCGGCATTGGGAGCAGGGATCCAGGCGGCGCCCCATGCTAGGATTCGTGGGTCGGCAGTAACGTGATTTCCAGCCCCATGCTGTAGCAAGGGCCACCGCCCCAGCCGTTGTCGATATGGCGGTTCGCGTTGGAAAATGTAAACCCAATCAAAAAATTGGCGTGATTTTGTAGGTTTTTTCCTACAAAGGTTCATGTCGTATTCCTACTGGATTTACCGCAGTCCACCGCTAGTGGACTTTTGTTCTGCACTCGAGAATGCGCTCGTTGCCTCAATCACTTAGGGGCTTATTCTCAAGGAGTGCACGATGACTGCGACGGACACCTACAACGATATCAAGGAAGTCAATCTGGCCTATCTGATGCTGGCGCAGAGCATGGTGCGCGCGGACCGCGAATCCGCCATTTTCCGGCTGGGCATCAGCGAAGAAGTGGCCAGCATCCTGGATCGGCTGACACCGGGGCAGGTGCTGAAGATGGCCGGTTCCGACATGCTGTTGTGCAGCTTTCGCTTCAACGACAGCCTGTTGCTGAACCTCCTCTCCAATCATGAACGCGACCGCGGCGTCGGCCATATCCACGCAGCCATATTGGCTGCTGGGAAGCCCGTCGAAGCTGTAGCCTGAGGCGGCCCGCGATGCGCAACAAGTCCGTGATCCTGGAAGCCCGCGACATCCGCCTGGCGATTGAACTCATCGAGTTGGGCGCCCGTCTCCAACTGCTGGAGGCGGAGACGAAATTGTCGCGGGAACGGCTCCTCAAACTGTACAAGGAAGTAAAGGGCGAGTCCCCCCCCAAGGGCATGCTGCCGTTCTCCACCGACTGGTTCATGACGTGGCAGCCCAACATCCATGCCTCCTTGTTCATGGCCTATTACCGTTTCTTCGAGAAGCACACCAGCCTCAAGGGCTTGGAGTTGATCATCAAGGCCTATCGCATGTATCTGGAGCAGGTGAAGCGGGGCAATATGGAAACCGTGCTTTCCCTCACCCGGGCCTGGACCATGGTGCGCTTCTTTGAAGCCAACATGCTGCAAATGGCCACCTGCAAGGAGTGCAGCGGCGAATTCGTGACCCATGCTTTTGATCCCACCAAGGGCTACGTGTGCGGCCTGTGCCATATGCCTGCCCGCGCCGGCAAGACTCGCAAGGCCGCTGCCATCGCGGTTTAAGCGGCTGACCTAGAAAGCGTTTCGAGGAATCGCGCAGCCGGCCTTTGCGGTCGCTGCGCGATTCCTTTTTTATTTCCCCTTTTGCCAATAGTGCCAGGCCATCGTTTACGGCTATTATTAGGCCTTATTGTCTTCAATTTCACGTAGACGGCTGCGGTTCGCGGTCGCGGCGGGCGCTAAGGGGGATGCATCAATGTTTTTGTTGATCGGCTATGTGGTCATTCTGGCCGCATCGGTAGGTACTTACGCAGTTCACGGAAGCCTGGCCGCCCTCTTCGTTCCCCTTGAGTATCTCGCCATCATCGGTTTGATGACCGGCGGTTTCATCGCCAGCAACGGTACGAAAGCCATCAAGGCCACCCTGGCCGCCCTGCCTTCCGTGCTGAAAGGGTCGCATTTCAACAAGGCCCTGTATATGGATCTGCTGGCCATGTTGTATGAAATCCTCTCCAAGGTGCGCAAAGAAGGTTTGATGTCCATCGAGTCAGACATCGAGGCGCCGGAAGGCAGCGCGATATTTTCCAAATATCCCACCGTGGCCCATGATCACCATGTCATGGAGTTCATTACCGACTATCTGCGCATGATGGTGGGCGGCAACCTCAATGCCTTCGAGATCGAGAATCTGATGGATCTCGAAATCGAAACCCATCATCAGGAAGCCCATCTGCCGGCCCACGTCATGTCCAAGGTGGCGGACGGCGTGCCCGCTTTCGGGATCGTGGTGGCGGTGATGGGGGTGGTGAATGTGATGGGTTCGGTAGGCGAGCCGCCCGCCGTACTTGGCAAGATGATCGGCGGAGCGCTGGTGGGCACCTTCCTCGGTATTCTGGCCTCCTACGGCTTCGTGGCGCCTATCGCCAGCCAACTGGAGCAGAAGGTGGAGGAAGGCAGCAAAATATTCTCTTGTATTAAGGTGGTGCTGTTGGCCAGCATGAACGGATACGCGCCCCAGGTGGCGGTGGAGTTCGGTCGGAAAGTGCTGTTCTCCGGTGATCGGCCTAGCTTCAAGGAGCTGGAAGACGATCTCAAGAGCCGCAAAGGCAAGTGATTTGACATTGGGATGCCATGCCTGATGAAGAATGATCTGCTGCACCGATTGACGATGGGGGCAAGCCATGAGTGACGACTCTCAACAGCCCATCGTAGTCAAGAAAATCAAAAAGGGCGGCGGCGCGGCCCACGGCGGCGCATGGAAAATCGCCTACGCCGACTTCGTGACGGCCATGATGGCCTTCTTCCTGTTGATGTGGTTGCTGGGTTCCACTACCCAGGGTGACCTGAAGGGCATCGCCGACTATTTCAATACGCCCCTCAAGGTGGCGCTGGCCGGCGGTTCAGGCAGCGGTGATTCGTCCTCCATTTTGCAGGGCGGAGGCGAGGATTTGACCCGTTCCCACGGGCAGGTAAAGAAGGGGGATATCGACGCCACCCGCCGTACCATCAATCTCCAGGCTTTGAAGGCTGATCTGGAGAAGGTGGAGCGGCAGAAACTGGAGTCCCTCAAGGGCGATTTGGATAACCTGATCGATGCAAGTCCGACCTTGAAACAGTTCAAGAGCCAATTGCTCCTTGACCTGACGTCAGAAGGCCTGCGCATCCAGATTGTCGATGAAAAAAACCGGCCGATGTTCGACTCCGCCAGTTCTGAACTCAAGCCCTATGCCCGCCAGATTTTGCGGGAAATGGGCGGTGCGCTGAATAAGGTGGACAACCACATTTCCTTGTCAGGGCATACCGATGCCACGCCCTATGCCGGCGGCGACAAGGGGTTTGGCAATTGGGAGCTGTCCACCAATCGGGCCAACGCATCCCGCCGCGAACTGTTGGCCGGTGGCATGGCGGAGGCCAAGGTGATGCGGGTGGTCGGTTTGGCGTCCACGGTGCTTTACGACAAGAGCGATCCGTTCAATCCCATCAATCGCCGCATCAGCATCATCGTCATGAATAAGCAGACCGAGGAAGCCATTCTCAGGGATGGCAAGGTGGCTGAGGTGGCAGGGGAGGATGCCGCCCAGCAGACCGAAGATGCAGTCAACGGCGCTTCGCGAAATGCGGGGAGTCCGGCAGGAAGATAGTCGCCACATATCAAATCCGCCCAGAAAATAACAACGCAACCTGCGCACCAAGAAAGTATGGGATTTTTGCAAAGCTGGAAACTGTTTTTTGTACTGGCGGTCGCCGCGGCGATTGGCTGGGGGACTTCCGTTTTCCTCGATGGACTGCTGGATGCGGTCTGGCTCCACGTGATGGGCAGCTTGGTCGCCGGCTTGGTTGGCTATGTCCTGGCCAGGCAACCTTGTTTCGTCATCGAAGGGGGGCAGACGGCCGCTACAGATCGGGATGGGCGCAGCCTCATGGCCGAGTTCGACCATCTGCTCAGTGAGTGTGCAAAGCAATTCAGCGACCAGTTCTCCGCAATCAGAAACGAAACCGACCGGGTGCAGATGCTGCTGCAGGACGCGGTTTCTTCCCTGACAAACAGCTTCGACGGCATGCACAGGCATACCCAGGAACAACGCCGAATCGTGACGGCGATCACCTTGGGTGACGATGGCGATGAGCCTTCCGTCGCCAAATTCGATGAATTTGTCACCAACACTTCCGCCGTGATGGAAAAGGTGGTGGATAACATCGTGTCCAATTCCAAGCTGGGCATGGAATTGGTGGAGTTGACCGATGGCATCTCCAAGCACACGCGGGACGTACAATCCATCCTGTCCGAAATTGGCGCCATCGCCAAACAAACCAACCTGCTGGCCCTGAATGCCGCCATCGAGGCGGCGCGCGCGGGAGAGGCCGGACGGGGCTTTGCCGTGGTGGCCGATGAGGTACGCGATCTGTCGGCGCGCACCACCCAGTTCAGCCAACAGATCAACACCCTGATCCAGACCATGCAAGTTTCGGTACAGCAGACCGAACAGGCCATTCAGCGGATGGCAGGCCAGGACATGTCCTTCGCCCTGGAGTCCAAGTCCCGGGTGGAGAGCATCATCCGCTCCATGGAAGAGCAGGGACGCGTGCGTATGGCCGCAATCAACGAGGTGGTGGGTACGGCAAGTTCAGTGGATGAAGAAGTGTCGCGGGCGGTCACCGCCCTTCAATTCCAGGACATGGTGTCGCAGTTGGTGACCCATGTGAAGCACCGGATCGAAGCCCTCGATGCCGTGGCGAGCCAGTTCGATAATCTGGCGGCGGTGCTGCGCCAGGATGCCGAGCGGGGCAACGCGGGCGATGCCGTCAGATCACTGCAGGACGAGGTCGGTAGAATGAGGCAAAGCCTCGCAGGTCTGGCACCCCGTACCGAACATAATCCGGTGGCACAGCAGGCCATGTCCAACGGTGACATTGAGCTATTTTGATTTCATAGGAGCGCCCATCATGGCAAAAACAATTCTGGCAGTCGACGATTCTGCTTCCCTGCGGCAAATGGTGTCCTTCACCTTGAAAAGCTCGGGATACGAGGTCATCGAGGCGGTGGATGGGCAGGATGGCCTGGACAAGGCGAAGTCCAAGACCGTGAACCTGGTTCTCACCGATCAGAACATGCCGCGTATGGATGGCTTGACCCTGATCCGCAGCCTGCGCGCCTTGCCCCAATACAAAACAACGCCCATCCTCATGTTGACGACGGAATCCTCCGATGCCATGAAGCAGCAGGGGCGTGCGGCCGGCGCCACCGGCTGGCTGGTCAAGCCCTTCGACCCGCAGAAATTGATTGAAGTGGTGAAGAAGGTGATCGGCTAAATCGCCGCGATGGCGCAACGTACAAGGGGAGGGCGGTCATGGCCATAGACATGAGCCAGTTCTACCAGGTCTTCTTCGAAGAAGCGGCCGAGCATCTGGAAAACATGGAATCCTTGTTGCTGGCGCTGGATGTGGATGCGCCGGATGAGGAGCAGCTCAATGCCATATTCCGGGCTGCGCATTCCATCAAGGGGTCGGCCGGCACCTTTGGCTTCACGGACTTGGCTGAGGTCACCCACGTCCTGGAAAATCTGCTGGATCGTTTGCGCAAGGGCGAACTCGCGCTGCGCAACGACATGATCGACGCTTTTCTCGATGCCGGGGACGTGCTCAAGGGACTGCTTGCCGCCCATCGGGGTGAGGGCAGAGCCGATCCTGCTGCGGTGGAGGGTATCTGTGCCCGCTTGAAGGAACTGACCCAGGGTGACGAGGTCGCCGGCACAACTACCCTCGCCGCTTCGGCGGGGAGCGATGGAGTGGGCGTTGCTTCGGCCGGTGCCGGTCAAGGCTATGTCCTGCGCTTCATTCTGGAAGAGAGTGGCGACGTTGGACGGATTGGCGACGACCTGTTGACGACCCTGGGTGAATTGGGTGCCCTGGTCGCCGTACATCGCCCGGCCGCGGACCAAAGGGCAGAGCCCTGGCAAATCGAAATTGACACGTCGCATCCGGAAGCGGAGATTCGTGAAATCCTGGAGTTCGTGGCCCGCAGCGACAGCCTGCGCATCACGCTTCGGTCTGTGCCGGCAACTCCTGCCGAAGAGGATGCCTACGGCTTTTTCGACCAAGAACCGGCTGCGGACGAAACCAACCTTGTTTCAACGCCCATGGACGATGCGGAAGGCGCTTTCGGCTTTTTCGATCCGCTGCCATCGGATGCCGAAACCCCAGCGGCAGCCGGTGACGATCCTGGCGGCGCCTTCGGCTTTTTCCTCCCGGTGCCTGGCGGCGACTTTGCCGAAGCCGATCCCGCCCCTGCCGTGGAGGTCAGCGCGGATGATCCGTCCGGCGCTTTCGGTTTCTTCACACCCGTGGCACCGCCCCCCGCCGCCCCGTCGGCTGCCGTCTTGTCCATGCCGACGGAAGAACGGGGGAACAAGCGTCCAGCCGCTGCAGCGAAACCAGCCGCCGCAGCCGAAGCCACCATCCGTGTCGGCGTCGAGAAGGTGGACCAACTCATCAACCTCATCGGTGAATTGGTGATTACCCAAGCCATGCTGGCCCAGTCGGCTTCCTCGCTGGATCCGGTGGAGTTCGAAAGGCTGCACAACGGTTTGGCGCAGTTGGAGCGTAATACGCGGGATATGCAGGAATCCGTGATGTCCATCCGGATGATGCCCATTTCCGTCGTCTTCAGCCGTTTTCCCCGGGTGGCGCGGGATATCTCCAGCAAATTGGGCAAGCGCGTCGAACTGAAGATGATCGGTGAGCATACCGAACTGGACCGCAGCCTGATCGAGCGCATCACCGACCCCTTGACGCATTTGGTGCGCAACAGCCTGGACCATGGCATCGAGAT
The DNA here is from genome assembly GCA_003963315.1 of Rhodocyclaceae bacterium. Taxonomy (GTDB): domain Bacteria; phylum Pseudomonadota; class Gammaproteobacteria; order Burkholderiales; family Rhodocyclaceae; genus AWTP1-18. The sequence continues at coordinate 26,347 of RXJP01000148.1, forward strand.
GCCGGAGGATCGTGCCGCCAAGGGCAAGCAACCGGTGGGGACGATCACCCTCAAGGCCTATCACCAGAGCGGCAACATCGTCATCGAAGTCAGTGATGACGGCGCCGGTCTCAATCGCCAAAAAATCCTGTCCAAGGCCAAGGAGCGAGGCATCGCCGCCGCCCACGACGGCATGAGCGACCACGAGGTCTGGCAGCTGATTTTCGAGCCGGGATTTTCCACCGCCGATCAAATCACTGAGGTTTCAGGACGCGGCGTGGGCATGGATGTCGTGAAGCGCAACATCACCTCCATGGGCGGCCGGGTGGAGATCGACTCCATGGCCGGTGTTGGTACCCGGATGACCGTGCGCTTGCCGCTGACCCTGGCCATCCTCGACGGCATGTCCGTCGCCGTGGGCAGGGAAACCTACATCATCCCCCTCGGCTACGTCATCGAGTCCCTGCAGGCAAGCAGAAGCATGATTAAGAGCGTCTCCGGTGTGGAGCGGCTGATCCAGGTGCGGGACGAGTATCTACCCGTGGTGGCCCTCTACGAGGTGTTCGGCGTGGCTTCGGCGCAGACCCGCTTGGAGGAGGGCATCATGATCGTGCTGGAGGCGGATGGCATCAAGGCCGCCATGTTTGTGGATGCCCTGGTGGGGCAGCATCAAGTGGTGATCAAGAGTCTGGAAGCCAATTACCGGAAGATTCCGGGCATTTCCGGGGCGACCATCATGGGCGATGGTCATGTGGCGCTGATTCTGGACGTGGCCGCCCTGGTGGCTATGGCCCGCTCCGCTGTGCCCGCAGCGGCTTGACGTAATACAGGAGAGAGACATGTCCCAGGACAAAACATCCGGCGGGGGAGACGAAGGGCTGCAAGCCAGGGAGTTCCTCACCTTTACCCTCGGTCCCGAGGAATATGCCATCGATATCCTCAAGGTTCAGGAAATCCGTGGTTACGAACAGCCGACCACCATCGCCAATTCGCCGAACTTCATCAAGGGCGTCATCAATCTGCGCGGCACCATCGTTCCCATCGTCGACCTGCGCATCAAGTTCAACGTCGGCGTTGTCGAATACACCCCGTTCACCGTGGTCATCATCCTCAACATCGGCGGTCGCGTGGTGGGCATCGTGGTGGACAGCGTGTCCGATGTGACCATGCTAAGCGGCGATCAAATCCATCCGGCACCGGAGTTCGCCGCTACGGTGGACACCAAGTACATTCTGGGGCTGGGCACCTTGGGCGAACGCATGCTGATCGTGGTGGACATCGAACGGCTCATGCTGTCCTCCGAGATGGCGCTGCTGGACGACGCCGTAGATACCGCGCTCTGAGCGGTTGCGACGGAATATCAATGACAAAAAACGTTGGAGGTGGAGAGCCATGGCTGTCGATACCTTGTTGGCGCCCGGACGCAGGCTGATCGAAAAGCTGCGCTTCGGCCAGAAGTTCCTTCTGGTCGGCACCATTTTCCTGATCCCTATCGCAGTTCTGCTGTCCGCCACCTACCAAAAGGTCAGTGCGGACATCGCCTTTGCGGAGAAAGAGCGCACGGGCCTGAACGTGGTCGCTCCTGCCCGCCGTTTTTTGCAAACGGTGCAGCATCATCGCGGCCGTGCCCAATTGGTGTTCGCTGGAAAAGCGGATAGCGCAGCCGCCCTGGCGGAGGCACGCAAAGCGGCCGAGGACGCGCTCGACAAGCTTGCCATCGTCGATGCAGCCAATACGGCGACCCTGAATACCTCGGCCACCTTGACGGCGAGCAAAAGCAAATGGGCCGAAGCGCGGGACAAGGCGACATCGGGTTCTGCCGAGGAGAGCTTCACCCTGCACGGCGCAGCGGCCGATTCCGTTCTCGATTACATCGGCCTTGCCGCAGACAATTCCAATCTCACCCTGGATCCCGATGTGGACAGCTTTTACATCCAGGACGCCTTGACCCAACGGTTGCCCCGCATTGCCGAAATGGCCGGAAAACTGAGGGCCAAATCCTCCCTGCTGGCGACGCGCAAGGCACTGACTACCGAAGACAGGGTGGAGCTCGGCATTTTGATCGCCTCCCTGGGCGACCTGGTCCAGGCTTCCGCAGCCGGATTCGACAAGGCAACACAAGCGAATCCGGACCTCAAGGCGACGCTGTCCGAGGTCTCCGCCAAAGTTACCGGGCGTGCCGAAGCGTTAAAGGCAAAGATCCAAGCGGATTTGCTCAATGCCAAGGAAATCGATGTGGACCCCGTATCGATGTTCGCCCAGGGGAGCGAAGTGATAGAAGCGGCTTATGGCGCTTTTGATGCCGCCCATCCCGCGCTGGATGCGCTGCTGGCTGCTCGCGCTGGCCGTTTGCGTGACGAGTTGCAACGGGACCTGATCATCTCAGCAGCCACCCTCTTAGGCGCTCTCTACCTGTTTTTGTCCTTGCGCAGTTCGGTAATCGGGCAGATTGCCAGTATCCGCCGAGACGCCGAACGGATTTCCGTCGCGGATTTTGACCATCCGATTGTTTCCTCCGCGCGGGATGAGATCAGTGATATCTCCCTGGCCCTGGAAAAAGTGCGGGTGAACCTGAAGGCGCAGATTGAAAAGGATCGCCGGGTCGCAGACGAAATGACCCGGATCAAGATCGCCCTGGACAATGTGAGCACCGGCGTCATGATTGCGGACACCAGCCGCACCATCATTTACACCAATCGTTCGGTGAATCGGATATTGAAGGATGCCGAAGCGGATATACGCAAGGCGCTGCCCAACTTCAGCGCGGATAGGCTGGTGGGCAGCAACATCGATCAATTCCATAAAAATCCGGCCCATCAAGCGGATCTCCTGTCCAAATTCACCAGCACCTATACGGCAGCCTTGGAAATCGGTGGGCGGCATATGACGGTTTCCGCCAATCCGGTGGTCAATGACCAGGGCCAACGGCTGGGGGCCGTCGCCGAATGGCGTGACCGTACGGCCGAAATCATGGTGGAGCAGGAGGTTGAGCGCATCGTTGGGGCTGCTTCCACCGGCGACTTCAGCCAGCGCCTCACCGTGGAGGGCAAGCAAGGATTTTTCCGTAGCCTTGCCGAAGGACTCAATGCCCTGCTGGAAACCAGCGCCTCTGGTCTTCAAGACGTAGCGGGCGTATTGAAATGCATTGCGAAGGGAGACCTGACGCAGAA
>RXJP01000135.1 GCA_003963315.1 Rhodocyclaceae bacterium
TGCTGGCTGATGGTGACCTTGGTGCCCTCGGTTTCGTCCTTCTGGGCGGGCTTTTCAGCCGCTTCGGTTTCCTTCTTCTTGTTCGTCACCGTTTCAGAAGGTTGAGACGCGACATCCGACGGCGCGGGTTTGGGCGGTTGGTTGGCGGTGGTCAGGCCGACCAGGCTGCTGGAGGTGTTGCTGACAGGGCTCACCATGGCGATGCTCCTAGGAATGGGCCGGCGGGAAATCGACGCCGGCCAAGATGCGTAACAGTACCCCTAGACCTTGAAGCTGTCCACCGTGTCCTGCAGGGCTTTGGCCAGGCTTTCCAATTGTTCGGCGCTACCGGCGATTTCGCCGGTTTCGGAACTGTTGCGGTCGGCCATGGCAACGATGCGCTCCACGTTTTCCACCACCGACTGGGTGGCGAGGCTTTGTTCCTGAAGGGCGTTGGCGATGTCGCTGACGGCGGCGATCACCTGGCTGGCGCCGTCACGTATGTCGGCCATGGAGCGCCCCGCATCGCGGGCCAGGGCGACACCGCCCGCTACCCGGCTGCTGCCTTCGTTCATGGCCTGCACGGCTTCCTGGGTGCTGCCGTGAATGCTGTGGATCATCCGGGTGATTTCTTCGGTGGAATTGGCGGTGCGTTCCGCCAGCTTGCGTACCTCATCGGCCACCACGGCAAAGCCGCGGCCCTGTTCCCCGGCCCGGGCAGCTTCGATCGCTGCATTCAGCGCCAGCAGGTTGGTCTGGTCGGCGATTTCCTTGATGGAATTGACGATGGAGGAAATTTGGTCGGACATCTGATCCAGGAGTTCGATGCGCTGGGCGGACTCTTGCACCGCTGCGGCGATGCGGGTCATTTCGGTAGCGGCACCGTCCACGATCTTCTCTCCCTGGAGGGAAAGTTCGCCGGCCGTTTCGGCAATCTTGTGGGCGTCGCTGGAATTGCCGGCCACCTGGCCGATGCTGCTCCGGGTTTCCTCCAAAGCGGCGGCCATGGCGGCGGAGGCCTGGCTCTGTTCCATGGAGCCGGCGGCAACGTGGCCGGCGGAACGGGAAAGATTGGAACTGAGGGCCATGACCTGGTGCGAGTCGGCGATAACGCGGCGGATCACTTCCTGGAAGCTGCCCACCAAGTGGTTGAAGGACGCGCCGATGGTGCTGATTTCGTCCTTGCCCATGACCACGATGCGGCGGGACAGGTCGCGGGTTTCCTCGGTGGTCTGGATGGCGGTCTTGATCTCGTCGATGCGGCCGCTGATGCTGCGCACCAGAAGGAAGATTATGCCGCCCAGCAGCGCGGAAACCGCCAAGGCCACGGACACGAGCTTGGTCGCGGTTTCGCGGAAGATGCGGTTGATGTCGTCGATGTAGATGCCGGAACCGATGATCCAGCCCCAGGGGGTGAAGCCCTGGACATAGGAAATCTTGGGCATGGGTTCGTCGAAGCCGGGTTTGGGCCACATGTATTCGACGAAGCCGGCGCCGTCCTTTTTCACCACATCCACAAAGGCGACGAACAAAGCCTTGCCGGTGGGATCCTTGATGCCGCTGGCGTCCTTGCCATCCAGTTCGGGTTTGATGGGATGCATGACCACATTCGGCGTCATGTCGTTGACCCAGAAGTATTCCGTCTTGTCGTAGCGCAAAGCCTTGAGTGCCGCTAGCGCGGCAGCCTTGGCGTCGGCTTCGGACATTTCGCCCTTTTGCTGCTTGTCCTGGAAGTGGGCTACCAGGCTGACGGCCGACTCCACCAGATGGCGGGTCTTGACCATGCGGTCTTGCTTGAGGGAGGCCTTTTCAGAAAGAAGGGAGCTGACAGTAACTAAAAACAGGCCGGCAATCGCCAGCAACATCACCAGGACAAGCTTGCCCCGGATGGTGGAAGGGATCAGCATTGCGGTTCTCGGAAGTTATTAATGTTTTTGTCATTAACGGTCCCATCTTGTTCGGGAACTCGATGTATGCCGTTGATATAAATCGATTATTATTGTATCAGCGAATCGTGAGTCGGCTATGAATTTAGTAATAGATTTGGCGGGCCTTGCGGGCGAATGGCCAGGACGCCGTACTTATGGGAAATAAGTAACTGCTCATTTCCCTTCCGAGCATGGAGGCTAAAACAGTTCGGCCTCGGTATTGGTTTGGGCGGGCTGTTGCAGGCCTTCCTTGACCAGCGCTTCGTAATAGCGCACCTGGTTGCGGCCGTGGTGCTTGGCGTAGTACAGGGCTTCGTCGGCACGGCCGAGGACGGTGGTGGGGCTGTCCCCCGGTCTGATGCGGGTGATGCCCAGGCTGACCGTTACCCGGTCCAGTTGGGGAAAGCGGTGGGCGGCCACCGTCTGGCGGAAGCGCTCCATGATCTTCAGGGCGTTTTCTTCGGAGGTATGGCGCACAAGCACCACGAACTCCTCGCCGCCGAAGCGGAACAGTTTGTCGCGGCGGCGGAACACCTTGCGCATCATGTCCGCCATCAACAGCAGGACTTCATCGCCGAAGAGATGGCCGAGCCGGTCATTCACCTTCTTGAAATGGTCGATATCGAAGATGGCCAGCCAATCCTCCCCTTTGGCGGCGGCCTCATCCCGCCGCTCCATCTGGGCACGGCGAGGGGAGGCCCCTTCATGGCTGGCCAGCAGCTTTTGCAGGCTGTCCTCGAAGGTCTTGCGGTTGAGCAGTCGGGTCAGCGTGTCCACCTGGCTGTAGTGGAGCAGGCTCAGGTAGTTGCGGTAGAGGGCCAGCATGCCCTGGATCAGGTCCAGCAATTGCAAATCGAAGGGGGCGTCGCCAGCGATTTCCAGGCAGGCCAGGGGGATTTTGTCGTGCAGGATGGGAAACCAGCAGTAGTGCACCGTGCGTCCCTTTTCTTGGATTGCCTCGGCGTGCACGACTTCCAGTTCAAGGGCCTTGTACACGGCATCCGTCTGGGGCATCGGGGTGTTTTCCTCCGCCAGTTCCACTTTCTTGCCCAGGCTCCAGGCGGTGAGTTCCACTTGAACCTGCTGCCACTCCTTGTGGGCGCGGAACAGCCGTATCGACAAATGCTTGAACTGAGGTTTGAGCAGGTCCACCAGGGAGGTGACCAAGGCAATATCCACCCGCGCATGGTCGCGGTGGCGGGTAATGGCTTCGGCGTGTTTGAGTACCTTGGGCATGAATGGGAATGCG
>RXJP01000096.1 GCA_003963315.1 Rhodocyclaceae bacterium
CTGAGATCTGCCTGGCGACGTCACCGGAAATTACATTCCAATGGGAGGCGGCTTGGAGCTTTTGCTGCTTAGAGGAGGGGAAGTTAGTGGCAAGTGGGGCCTCGCTGTAGGGTGAGGCACAAGCAGCTAATAAAGTAAGGCAGGTTAAGGGGGCTACTAAATGTGCGTGATTCATACGCTTTTCCTTTGGAGAGTGAGGCCAAGGCCTCGTATCTACATAGGATAACGTATTTGCAGACTATAGTCTGAAGACCGGGCGGATAGGAATCTCCATGCTCCCCGCGCATGGAAAAACAGACAGATGTAGGGCTGGTGTTCGGCGAGGTGCTGCGAAAGCACCGCAAAGCGGCTGGACTTTCACAGGAAGAACTGGCACTGGACTCTAGCCTTGATAGAACCTATATCTCAATGCTTGAGCGCGGCCAGCGGCAGCCAAGTTTGCAGACGGTGTTGGCGATCGCAAAACGGTTAAAGGTTCCGGCTGGAGAACTGGTTTCTCAAGTTGAGTCACTGATCAATAAGCGGTAACTCCCTAGCGACTAATCGTTGAAATGACCCTTACTGATATTGCTGCATGGTATGCAGCTGCAGTCGCAACGGCAGTTTTTGTCTGGGACGTCATCAAATGGTTCAGAAATGGACCTAGATTGCGGGTTAATACCGCGTGTGGCGTTGGTTACCCCGATGGCCGAGTGATTTCGAAGCACAAAACTGAAGATGGTGCTGAAGTCACTACGTTAGCTGATTACTGTCACATAGAAGTATTGAATATTGGGGGGCAGCCAACCACCCTGATCGACATCCAGGTTACAAATGTAAAAAGGAAAAATGGTATGAAGATTGGCTTTTCTGGGCCAGCTTTTACAATCCATGCAGGTAGCCATTCTTTGCCCACATTACTTGGACCTGGTGAAATGTGGAGTGCTCGAGTTGAAATGACTCAGGTAGAAAGTATCGCTAAACATGGACATCCAATTCTTCAAATAAGAACGTCCCATAGTGCAAAGGTAATTAAAGCTGCCATAGGCATCAAGCGGTGAGCCAAGCAGATATTTAGCCATCAAAGTCGGCTCCTCGCTGGCTACTAATTGATTCCTGGAAATTATCGAAAACGTTACGTCTACCACTGCCTGTCTTTACCACTATACGAATGGCTACTTAAAGCAGTGCAGTACAGATAACCATGCTCTTCTGATACTTCTTTCGCTTGTAAGCTCTTCCGTATTGGCGAGAAAGGAGCATAGAGCCTCCCCAATGCTCCCTTCCCCGGCTGTCACCCTTAATCCAGAAAATAAACCCTCCCCCCGGGATTAGCCCTAGGTTCTGCCCAAGTCAACGCCTGGGTCAAACTATCCACCTGATCATCAAAGCGCCCATACGGAAAGCTCAACAGCTCGTTCTCGTATCCTTTGACCCAATCATTCTTCCCTTGCACATCTAACAGAAAAACCCGCCTGCTCAAAAAGAGCGACATGACTTGGTGCAGTCGTTCTACCTTGTCCCGAGTGGGGGAGCTCGAGAAACATGGGTAGCTTCGCTTCTGTAGATATTGAAGCAACGAAATCCCACTACCAGCCTTCTCTACGATGAACGTCATATTTCTCTCTGGCTGGTAGTGGCGCATCACCTGCTTCAGTAGTTCCTCAAAATCCCAGCGCCCTCGAGAGGCGGTGAGGACGTAATGGCCCTCCTCATTGGAGTACCCCACACTGATCGCCGAGAAATCTGCCGTCTTTTCCGTTGAGAGGGCCGAGTCCACGCTGATCCAATACATTCCGCCCGACTTAATCTGGGACAGCGTGGAAACACGCTGGAGATACTTCTGCTTGATATACGCCCCGTCAGGCCGCTCCGGCTGCTGTTGGTACTGCGCCGTAAAGATGTGTGGCCCCATCTGATCCCGAATACTCTCCAATACCTCCAGGCTCTCATAAGCCGTGTTGAGTGGCTCTCCTGCAGAGCGCTGATAATTTCGGTTAAGTCCTATGGGAATAACGGCATTCCGAGGCGCAATAGCAGGCAGTGAGAGCTTGGCGTAGCCTCCATCCGCCTCCAGAAAACCCGACAGGTCATTTACATGGAGGCGTTGCATGACCAGAATCAGCACACTCCGCTTCTTGTCTTCCAAGCGACTAAGCAGGGTACTTTTAAACCACTCGTTGACCTTGTTGCGAGTGGTATCCGAATTGGCATCCTCCGGCTTAATCGGATCATCAATCAGGATGAAATCCGAACCCCGTCCCGTGATCGTCCCATTCACCGTTGTGCTGTACCGATAACCTCCAGCCTCGGTGACGAATTCCCCTTCCGTACTCTTAATAGCCACGACATTGGGGAATACTTTCCGATACCACTCACTCTCCACAATCCGCCGGAAATCCCGCGCGAGGGGTTTAGCCAAGTCCTCCCCATAGCTAACGCAAATAATCTTGACCGTTGGATCCATGCCCAGCAAGAACGCAGGAAAGACAACAGACACAATCATCGACTTGAGTTGCCGCGGTGGCATATTGATGATCAGTCGTTGCTCCTTGCCCTCAATGCTCCGCTCCAAGGCATAGACGATGGCGTCGATGTGCCAGTTGTCCTGAAACTCCTTGCCGGGGTAGAGCGTGTAGAAGCACTGCTGCAAAAAGACCTTTAGGTCAGAGCGTACGGCTGCAAAGTAAACAGCGAGTTCTTTCTGATTCATGGCGTTCTCCTTTATGAGAAAGATCAATCCAACTTCTGTTTAGCGACATAACTGGCCAAGATGGCCTCGTAGTCATCGGGCAAGAGGTTGTCCGGTGATGCCTCTTCCAACTTCCCGGTGCGACGAAGCACCTCCACCAGCGTTAGCAAAGGGCGTTGTTCCCCCTGCAATGCGCCAGCCACGATGCGCTTGACCATGGCTTGTAGCCGGGTGATGGTCTTTTTCTTACCGTTTTCCGTGACGACAATGGTTTGGGCCAGTTCCTTCTCCAGAACCGTCAGAAAGTTCTGGGACCCCTTTGGACGTCCCTTGGGGTTGCCAGACTTTCCTTTCTTGAACTGACCTTCCTTGGGTGGGCGCTTGTAGCCAATCTCATACGCCATGGCTATCTCCTAGGTCTGCTAGCCGTTCAGCTTGCACGGCTTCCCAAGGCTGGCCTGTGGCGGATAGGACCGCGGATTGGCCAGTCTTACGTTGCCACCGACCGATGGCCACATCCACGTACTTCGGATCCAGCTCCATCCCCCGGGCAATGCGCCCAGTCCGCTCCGCTGCCAAGAAAATCGTCCCACTGCCGGCAAAGGGATCGAGAACAATGCCCTTCCGATGGGAGCAGTCCCGAATCGCATCGGCAATGAGGCTGACTGGCTTCACCGTCGGATGGAGCTTTAGTAGTTCAAAGCCTTTTCCGGTAAAGGTATTGACCCCGGGGTAGGACCAGACATTGGTGCGGTAGCGCCCATGTTGGCTCAGTTCAAAGTTGTTGATATGGGGCGACTTACCTTTCTTGAACACAAACACCAGTTCATGTTGGCTACGGTAAAACGTTCCCATCCCGCCGTTATCTTTCGTCCATACGCAGAGTTGCTTAGGCGCCCCAAAATGGGGAAGGGCTGCATCCTGAATCTCTCGGATATGTGCCCAGTCCATGCAATAAAAATGGATGGCCCCGTCTTGGCTGTAGGTGTGCGTGCACGCCATGGCTTTGCTTAAGAAATCAGTGAACTCAGCAGGGGACATTTCTCCCGAGGCTTGGAGAAACTCCTCGTGCTGAACCTTGCCGTTGCCACAGACGTGCTTGGAAATGGCGACATTAAATGGTGGGTCACTCATCACCATCTGCGCCACCTCATTCCCCATGAGGATCTGATAGCTGGCCAGATCTAAGGCATCGCCGCAGAAAAGGCGATGGGGACCTAACTGCCAAAGGTCGCCAGGACGGCTGACGGGATTGATGGGTGGCCCTTCGGTGAGCTGATCGTCCGGATCGTGGGCTGACGCCTTGTCTGGTGGGTCAATGACGAGGTCGATTTCAGCTGTACTAAAGCCCGTAATCTCAATCTCGATGTCCGCATCGAACAAGAGTCTGAGTTCGTTGGCTAGGAGGGTGTCGTCCCATTTAGAAAGTTCGGCCAGCTTGTTGTCGGCGAGGACGTAGGCGCGTTTCTGGGGCTCTGTTAGTCCCTGGATCGTGCGGATAGGGATCTCGGTCAGACCAAGCTGTATCGCTGCTGAGACGCGACCATGGCCGCTAAGGATGACTTTGTTTTCGTCGGTGAGAACGGGAGTCGTAAAGCCAAACTTTCCAATGCTGGCTTTGAGCTTTGCTAGCTGTTTATCTGAATGAACCCTCGGATTCCCTGGCCATGGGGCTAGGGTAGAAGGGGAGCAGAAAAGAAGATTGGATAGGGTGACGATGGGTGTTTGAGCATTCATTGCAGTTTCCTTTGATATTGAAGAGTTAAGACGCCAAAGGACCTGCGCTGGCCAAACGAAAAACGCTAAGGAGCAGCGATCTTCGTTGTTGATCAACGTAGATCCGCTACTCCTTAGCGTCTAGGAGCCGATTATTAAACTACCTAACAAAATTTGGAAGAGGGATAAATATGTGTGAAACGCGTGACAAGGTGACCATGGGGCTCGTAGCTGCTTAGGCAGGTTGGAGCGGATCAGGGTGACGGTTTATGTGAGTAAGACTGCTGACCAATCGGTAAGCGGATGGCGGTCAAAAAAATTTTACTTAGGCGGCTAATAATGTTGACATCCGATTCCTTCTTGCTTAAAGTATTTACTTAGGCGACTAAGTAAAACTTTAGCTAACAAGGAGAGCAGCAAATGTTGACCAAAGAAGAAAACGAACAGATGTGCCGAGTAGAAGGTGATGCCCCCATGGGAAAAATCATGCGGAGCCACTGGATTCCTGCTTGTTTATCAGAGGAAGTTCCCGAGCCTGATGGCGCACCAGCAAAAACCAGGCTTCTCGGAGAAGATTTGATTGTCTTCCGGGACACTAACGGACGGGTCGCGGTAATGGATGAGTACTGTCCCCATCGCCGAGCATCGCTGGCATTTGCCCGTAATGAAGAGTGCGGTGTTCGTTGCCTCTACCATGGCTGGAAAATGGATGCCGATGGCAACGTCGTTGATATGTCCTCCGAGCCTGGCGAAAGCGCGCTCAAGCAGAAAACCAAACAAAAGGTATATCCGGCCATCGAATGGGCTGGTGTTGTATGGACCTACATGGGGCCGAAAGAAACGCAGCCGGAATTTACCCCACCAAACTGGGCACCTAAGGCAGATACCAAGGTTGTGATTGCAAAGATCATCATTCCTTGTAATTGGGCACAAATCCTTGAAGGTGCTATCGATTCAGCACATAGCTCCAGTCTCCATTCATCCGATATGGTGCCGGCACGCGTAGATAGCGCTAAGGCCACGAGTGTGAACTGGCTTCGCCCTTCAACCGACAAAGCACCGCGGCTGCAAGTAGAGCGGACCTCCTACGGTTTCCGATATGCCGCCATTCGTCGTCCGATCACAAATGCTGAGCAGAATGACTATGTACGCTGCACAGTATTCGTTGCACCGATGACCGTTCTGATTCCACCGAACGACTCATACAACGTGGCTAATGTGAACGTTCCAATCGATGACACACATACAGCATTCCATTTCATCGGCTGGAGCAATGATCCTGCATCACTGCCTGATACTGAAACGTGGCGGAAGTTCCTCGGCGCCCAAGTTGGTGTCGATCTTGATAGCAAGTATCGGATGCTGCGCAATGTGGACAATATGTTCTGGCAAGATCGTCAGTCCATGAAGAATGGGAACTTTACTGGGATTAAGGGTATTCCCAATCAAGACATTTCAATGTGGATCACGATGGGACCGATTGCTGATCGCGAAAGGGACATTTTGGGTGCGAGCGATTTGGCTATTGTCGAGTTCCGCCGCCAAATGGCCGATGCTGCAAAAACAGTAGCGTCCGGTGGTGCAGTTATCGGTACAGGCAAGGATCGTGTGCCTGCTGAAGTGGCTTCATTCCAAGGTGTTGTGCCGAAGAGTACCGATTGGCGTGAATTCAAGACAGCGAAATAATAAATAAATCAATGCTGCAAGGTCGTTGTGACCTTGCAGCAACTAAACCCAATGAGAGAAAAATGCCTAAATTAGAGCTATCGGTCGCAATGGGCGACTATGACCGGACACGGCCTTTAAAAGACGGTGATGTTCAAATTGACGGTGTAAGCCCGGTCTATATGAATTTGTCCCCAGAAGAGATTTTCTTCAGGGCGTTTCGAAATAGTGAGTTCGACATCAGCGAGCTCTCGTTCTCTAGCTATCTAGTCAAACGATCACAAGATGCGTCGCCCTATACGGCTGTACCCATTTTTCTGTCTAGGGCATTCCGTCATACCTCTATTTATGTCCGCAAAGATCGAATCAAGAAGCCGCAGAATCTGATCGGGGCTCGTATAGGTATCCCTGAGTACCAGTTGACTGCCATCGTATGGGCAAGAGCGCTGCTAAATGACGACTATGGCATCAAGCCCAGTGATGTAACTTGGGTGAAGGGCGGCATAGATGAACCTGGTCGGGTGGAGAAAATTGCACTCAATCTTCCCCCCGACATTAAGCTAGAGAATGCACCAGAGGGAGACACAATCTCCGCAATGCTGGACCGTGGCGATCTGGATGCATTTATTGCACCGCGTCCTCCAGGTTGTGTAGGTAAGAACCCGAATGTTGCATGGCTCTTTGATGATCCGACAGCGGTCGCTAAGGATTATTACAAGCGCACCTCAATTTTCCCGATTATGCATGTGGTCGGAGTTCGCAATGAACTAGTGGAGCGTCACCCCTGGTTGCCAGCTGCAGTATTAAAGGCTTTTGAACAATCAAAAGCTGTAGCTCTAGAAAGACTATCTGACACCTCAGCAACCAAAGTAACACTGCCATTTGTTGAAGAACAAATGAAGGCAGCACGAGAGTTGATGGGGATGGATTATTGGTCTTATGGTGTAAAGAAAAACCTGCCAACACTCGAAGCATTCCTACGTAATCATCATCAGCAAGGGCTGTCGAGCCGGCTCATGAAGGTCGAGGAAATATTCCATCCAGCAACATACGAAACTGCACGAATTTAAGTCGCATAGGTGACGGATGTGTCAGCGCCTAATGCTGTACTGGGGAACGGCCTTGCTATCACTGCGTTGTTTGCTTTTTCAGCAAACATTGTGGTGACAAGGCTCGCTACCTCGTTAATGAACTTGAATCTCGGTTTTGTTATTGCGGTGACGGTCAATGCGGTTGTTGCACTGATATTTCTTGGCTGCCAAATAGCTTGGCGAGGATCGACACCAGATTGGAATTGGACTGCAGCGGCAAACTTTACTGCAGCCGGGGTTTTTGCAACATTTCTGGGGCGATGGATATTCTTTGAGTCGATTGTCTATCTAGGTGCAGCAAGGGCTAGCGCATTCCAAGTTAGCAGCCCAGTTTTCGTTGCACTACTTGGTTCTTTTCTGTTGAACGAGAGGCTGAGTGTGCAAGCAATGGTTGGCATCCTGGTTACAGTTTTAGGGCTTGTGGTGCTTTCATCACTCTCATCAAAGAAGTCAGGAGGAGATGCAAAGTTAGAACATGGAGGGCACAGCTGGAAGGTATTGCTCTCGTTGGGACTAGGCTCATCTTTAGCTTACGCGATTGGCAATGTCTTCAGAGGGGCCGCAGTAAGGTCATGGGATGAGCCCATATTGGGAGCATTGCTTGGTGCAATTGTTGGATTGCTGTTGCACCTATCAGTGAGCTGGAGAAAGTTGAGTGGGACAGCGATCTTGGCAAATGTCAATCGGCAAGGGGTCATTATGTACATGCTAAGTGGGGCACTTACGATTATTGGACAAATACTGATGATCACTGCCATGACCTCCATCCCCGTCGCGACAACATCAGTAATCACTTTGTGTACCCCCTTGCTAGTTCTTCCAATGAGTTGGTTATGGCTCAAAAAACAAGAGGCAATAACGCCAGCAACTATTGCTGGAATCGTAATGACATTGTTAGGCGTAACAGCTGTAGTAGTTAATTAAATGCGATACCCAAAAGGAGGATTTATGAAACACAGAAATCGAGTAGCACGCTCAATTCTGGCCATCGCTTGCTCTTTGAGCTTGGGCACTTGCACCTTGAGTGCTCTGGCTGAGACAAAAGTCAGGGTTGGTATAACGGTAACAACCGACATTGCTTCCGCTGCATTGTTCAATGCAATCAAGAAAGGTTCCTTCAAGAAAGAAGGGATTGACATTGAGGTCAAGCCATTCATTCAGTCGAATCAGAAGTACGACACCTTTAAGGGTGGTGGTATCGACATGGATATCAATATGAGTGCCGTGACCTCAGCTCAACTACAAAGTGCTGGGGTTCCCTTCTTTATCGTAAAGGCGATGACTCCGGCAGACATCTGGGCAGTTGTTGCCAGACGTGACTCTCCACTGACGTCCCCTGAGGAGTTCAAAGGAAAACGCTTTGGTGTAGTTTCATTATCGGGGACCAATTATGGGGTGACCCATATGGCGTTCAAGGTCTCGGGTGTTGATCTGATGCGGGATGTCAAAGTGTCAACACTACCGCCTGCTGCACTGGTGACGGCTCTGGAGCGGGGCGAAGTCGATGGTGCAACACTCTATGAGCCATATCTTACTGAAGCCCTGAAGTCGGGTCGTGTGAAAGAACTGTTTAGACCTGGTTTCTATTATTACAAGGCATACAAAGAGCCATTCATCGCATTGGTGATGGGGGTGAGAAAAGACTTCTATGAAGCCAATCGACCCGTTATCGCAAAAATCCTTGCCATCCTGGATAAGGAAGCTAAGGACCTTGATACCAATCTCCCCGCAGCAGCACAGGCATTCGTAGAGGGGTTGCCAGAGTTGAAGCTGAAGCCTTCTGAAGCAGTAGAACTGCTGAAGCCCTACGCCAACAACTATATCGAAGAGCCCAATGATCCTGCCTTCTTGAAAAAGGCCCAAAACTTTTATGACCGTCTTTATGAGATCAAACAAATCCCCCGGCCAGTCAAGGTCTCGGAGTTTTGGGTAAAGCCCTGAACGTAGTAGAAACGATCACTAGGATATAAAAATGAGTGAAGTTGAACAGCACACGCCCACCAGCCCGAAAGGGCTGGTGTGGATCAAAAAATATCAAGGCTACGCAATCGGTGCGGCATCGTTCGCCGTCATCATCATCGTATGGCAACTTATTGCGATGACTCAGCCAGCATATGTATTTCCTTCTCTAGGTCAAGTCTTCTCCGACATTCTCCGCTTTGCAGAGGATGGCGATCTACTGAAGGCAACACTAGCGACAGCGAAATCAGTAGCGTTGGGGGCTGTGGCTTCCTTAGTGATTGGGACTATTTTTGGATTTGCATTGGGGCGGTATGAAGCTTTTACCGCACCGATGTTGAATTTTGTTCAGACAGTTCCTTATGTGGTTTGGGCATTGATGTCGATGATCTGGTTCGGTTTGTCCCAGTTCGCCGTTGTCTTCACAATTTTCATTGCCGGATTCACCGTTATTTCCTACAACGTTGCAGCAGGACTCAAGCAGGTTGATCAGAATCTATTAGGCATGGCTCAATCCGTTCGTGCCAATCGATACATGATTTTTCGGCACATTGTTCTACCCAGTTTGACGCCCTATCTCGTCAGTGCTGCTCGAACAACATTGGGTATCTGCTGGAAGATCGTCGTCTTGGCTGAGTTATTCGCAGGCGGCGGTGGTGGCGGTGGTGTTGGATACAACCTGTACGTTAGCTGGGAATTTAATAGGCCAAACGAGGTGTTTGCCTGGACAGTGTGGCTGGTGATTCTGATGATGCTTACTGAGTGGCTGGTAATCATGCCTGTCGAGTCATTTGCAAATCGCTGGAAGAAAAATTAAGAATCCCGGAGAACAATATGAGCAGTATTGAAGTTAAAGGTCTCACGAAAGTATTTTCCACAACGACCGGCCCACTCAAAATTCTGGATGATGTTTCATTCACTGTGGCTGAGGGAGAATTTGTCTGCCTGCTGGGACCGTCAGGATCGGGGAAATCAGTAACGCTTAACTGCATCTCAGGGTTGTTGCCGGCAACATCTGGCACGGTCATTGTTGATGGAGTACCGGTCACGCAAAAGAAACCTAGCTACGGCTATGTCTTCCAGCAGCCAAGGTTAATGCCATGGCGAACGGTTCAGGATAACTTGCGATTCGCCTTACGGGCAGAGACTGGAAAACAGGTTCCTGATGAAGATAAGAGAATTCAAGACGTCCTTGAGCTCGTGAACTTAAGTGGTTATGAGAACTTCTATCCCCATCAAATTTCTGGTGGCATGCAACACCGCGTAGGCATTGCGCGAGCCTATGTGCGTGATCCAGGCCTGTTGATGATGGATGAACCCTTTGGCGCACTGGATGAAATGACAGCACGGCGTCTTCGTGCAGAGTTGGTGACAACTTGGCTCCGTGATCGTCGGACCGTCGTGTTCGTTACGCACGATATTGTTGAAGCTTGTTATCTGGCGGATCGCATTGTGATCTATACGCCAAAGCCAACACGGATAGCTGAGATTATTGAAGTGAAACTACCTCGGCCCAGGGAATATGGCAGCCCTGAGATGCATGAAATTGAGTCCCAGGTTCTTGCAGTGTTCGAGCGGACGATGAAGGATTTCATGCAGATCATCAAGGATGAGCATCGCGCCATGGCGTCAGTTTTCAATGAATTTATTGTCCAAGTCGATAAATGTGAGTCTGGTGAGGAGCCTGACTTTGCACTCCTTGACTCAATGATCTTCTATTTGAACGACTTCCCGGAAAGACTCCATCATCCCAAAGAGGACGAGTATTTGTTTGCCGCACTAGCCATGCGCTCGCCTAGTGCCATTGGTCTCATTGAAGAAACTAAGGATGAGCACAAGTTAGGAGGGGAGATGTTGGAGAGAACAATATCAGCACTTGATCAATACAAAATTGATAAATCCATTGAAAGTCGGACTGCATTCTGTTCTGCCGCAAGGAGTTTTGTCGATCTGCAATGGAAGCACATGAATCGTGAAGAGCAAGTATTGATGCCAATGGCAGCACAGTCGTTGAAGAAGGATGATTGGGAAAGGATTTCTGATGCCTTCCGGAGTAATGAAAACCCGTTGTTTGGTGTGAAGCCAAAGGGTGACTCATCGAATCTAAAGGACGCCCTGTCCGTACTCAGGCGATGACTGTAGGCGGTTAATCATAAGTATTTAATTTCATTTGTTTTTTTCAAGGATTCGAAATGTCTGACCCTCAACTCGAGAGCGCAATGAAGGCAATGAAAATTGCTCATATAAGCGTGGTCGCTGAAGGGATCAAAGAGTTTGAGTTTGTTGATCCAGAAGGTGCATCACTCAGTGAATTTTCGGCAGGTGCTCACATTGCTATAAAAGTTCCGAATGGGAGTATTCGCAAATACTCACTTTGCAACGATCCAAATGAGCGGAATCATTATGTGATTGCCGTGAAGCGTGAGAGTAATGGTCGTGGTGGTTCGGTCAGTCTTTCTGATGATGCGAAGGTTGGCGATATTCTTCTTGTCTCTGATCCGATCAATGCATTCCCATTTGTAAAAGCACCTGGTTACTTGTTTTTTGCCGGAGGCATTGGCATCACTCCAATGCTTTCTATGATCAGGTCTTTGGAAGCTGAAGGCATTGAAAACTGGAAGCTTTACTATCTTTCAAGGGATCCGAGCACGACCGCTTATAGAGATACCTTGTCGGATGAGAAGTATCGTAATCGCGTAATCATCCACCATGATTATGGTGATATATCGCGGTCACTCGACCTGTGGCCGATCCTGGAGAAGCCCTCTAGCAACCATATTTTTTGCTGCGGGCCGCGACCATTGATGAATGCGGTGCGGGATATGTCGGGTCACTGGCCAATGGAAAATGTCCATTTTGAGAGCTTCGCTGATGGATCTTCTCTACAAAAGCCTGATGACAAGCCTTTCAAGGTCCTCTTGGCCAAATCGAATCTAACCGTTGAAGTGCCAGCAGGTGTCACGCTATTAGATGCATTACGAGAGGCCGGTCATGCTGTTCCTGCATCCTGTGAGAGCGGTTCATGTGGCTCTTGTCGTACAACGTTACTGCGTGGCGAAGCTGATCACCGTGATTTTGTTCTAACACCAGCTGAGCAAGATAGTTACATCATGGTTTGTGTATCTCGAGCGAAATGTGAAGAGCTTGTTATTGATCTGTGAAGTTATTCGTTGGGAGTGCCATTCGTGCATAAATTAAAAGTAGGTGTAGCGGGATTGGGGCGTGCTTTCACACTGATGCTGCCTACATTTCTGCTAGACCCACGAGTTCAATTGGTTGCTGCAGCCGACCCTCGTGCCGCCGCTAGAGATCAATTTGTATCTGATTTCAATGGACGTTCTTATGTCTCAGTGGAGGAACTCGTTACAGACAGTGAGGTTGAGATTGTCTATATTTCAACACCACATCAGATGCATGCTAAGCACACGAAGTTAGCTGCTATGCACGGCAAGCACGTGCTGGTTGAAAAGCCAATGGCCCTAGATATTGATGACTGTAGGGCAATGATTGATGTGTGTGCTAAGGCCAATGTAAAGCTGATTGTGGGACATAGTCACAGTTTTGATATGCCCTTTCTAAAGGCAAAAGAATTGATTACATCCGGTGAATTGGGTCAAGTGAAGATGATCCACGCGATGTACTACACAGATTTCTTATATCGCCCCCGGCGGCCTGAGGAGCTCAATACCGAGGAGGGAGGGGGCGTTATATTCAGTCAAGCTGCACATCAGGTTGATATTGTTCGATTGCTAGCTGGCAGCCCGGTTGAATCAGTCCGGGCCGAGCTAGGTGCATGGGACAAATCTAGACCGACCGAGGGGGCATATAGCGGTTTGATGCGCTTTAAGAATGGCGCATTTGCCTCACTCACTTATAGTGGCTTTGCTCACTTTGATAGCGACGAATACTGTGGCTGGATTGGAGAGATGGGGCAACGGAAGAATCCAGAGTCATATGGAGTTGCCCGTAAGAAACTCAAAGAAATCGTCAATGCAGAAGATGAGGCAAAAATCAAAAATGAAGGCACTTATGGAGGACCTAACTATGTGGCGCCTCAGATTGACTGTGTGGATGGGCTAGGTTCCTGGTACCAGCATTTCGGGTCATTCATAATTTCATGTGAGTTTGGCGATGTACGACCATTGCCAGATGGCGTAGTGGTCTATGGTGATAATGGAAAAAAATTGTTGCCTTTGCCAAGGCCAGAAATACCTCGGCAAGAAGTGATTGATGAGGTCTACAACGTCGTCCGGCTAAATAGACCGGCGATACATGATGGCTCTTGGGCAATGGCAACATTGGAAACTTGCTTAGCAATGCTGACTTCAGGGAATGAGCGTCGAGAGGTGTTCTTCAACTAGTACGTATTGATGAAATCGTATTTCAAAGGTAAATCGACGTTATGGCAAAAAAAATAAAAATTCATGATGAGGATGGTGCACGAGCAATTCGAAAGCATTGGCATGAAGCGGTCCCTGATGATCGTCTTGCCCATTTGATTAAAGATGCAACACGGGCATCTCTGCGGGCATTACAAACACGACTGTCAAGCCAAGATGTTTCACTTGGGCACTGGACTTTCTTGCGCATCCTTTGGGAAAAAGATGGCGTGACACAAAAAGAGCTAAGTGTTGAAGCTGGTGTTATGGAACCAACTACCGTAACTGCTATACGAGCGATGGAGGCCCTTGGTTATGTAGTTAGACAACAAAAGCCAGACAATAAGAAGAATATGTATGTGTACCTCACTCCTGTAGGGCGAGCCTTAAAAGACCAACTTATCCCGCTCGCCGAAGAAGTAAACGCTATCGCAGTAGACGGTATTCCTGCAGCAGAGGTTGCTTTGGTACGGAAAGTATTGCTTAGGATTATTGAGAATCTCACACATGATGATTCACTTGATTCCTGAGTTGATTACAGCTTATGTGGCGAGATAAATATGTTTGATCATAACGAAACACTTGAAGAAGCTATTGCTAGAAATGTTCATGATGCCTTATTCGAAGATATAGGTATTTGTGATTGGACCGCTCAACTGGTTCCAGGTGCTAGGAGAGTTACAGCGCAAGTCATCGTGCGTGAAGAGGCTGTTCTATGTGGCGTCGAATGGTTTAATCGATGTCTTAAGTCCTGTGATCCAGGTGCTGAAATCACGTGGTGCTATCAGGATGGAGATTTGATGGAGGAGGGCGCCAAAGTCTGCGATATCAAAATCTTCGCACGATCATTGATGTCGGCTGAACGACCTGCTTTGAACTTCCTGCAAACATTGTCTGCGACCGCGACGAGTACGCGTCGCTATGTACAGGCCGTCACTGGCGTATCCCCCAACCCCAAAGGGTGTGACGTTCTTGATACAAGAAAAACTCTCCCTGGGCTTAGGCATGCACAGAAGTATGCGGTACGTGTTGGCGGAGGGAAGAATCATCGCCATGCCCTTTGGGATGGCATTCTTATAAAAGAGAACCATATTGCAGCTGCAGGAGGCATTCCTGCGGTGCTTGCGAATGCTAAGCAGTTGAATGCTGGACTTGATGTCCAGATTGAGGTTGAGACACTTGAGGAATTAACAGAGGCACTTAATGCAGGTGCAAAGAATATCCTTTTGGATAACTTTGACCTTGAGAACATGAGGCTGGCTTACAAGGAAGCTGATGGACGAGCTGTCCTAGAAGTCTCTGGCGGCGTTAACTTAGAGACAATCGCTGATATAGCAGCTACTGGTGTTGACCGAGTATCAATTGGTAGTGTGACAAAGAACGTAACCGCAATAGATTTCTCTATGCGCGTACTCTGAGCATTGATCCTTGCTCCTCAGCCCTGTTCTCCGTCTAGGAGGCAGGGTTTTTTTTGGATGGTAATTATGATTTCTCATGATGAAGAAACGTTTGTATGGTCTGACCGCTATGTGTTGGGGTATTCACCAATGGATCATCATCACAAAGAGTTTGTCTCACTTGTCGGGGAAATGCTCAATTCTTGGCCGTTGCAGCTTGCTCCATTATTGGAACGATTTTTGATTCATGCCAAAGCTCATTTTGAGGATGAGGCTAAGTGGATGACTGACACCCAGTTTCCTGGAATGGAGTGCCATATTGATGAACATAATGCAGTCATCAACTCATGCATGGGGGTTATGAAACGAATCGAGGATGGTGATTTCTCGGCTGGGTATCTCTTGGCCAGTGAGCTGTCCTCATGGTTCCCTGCGCATGCAGATTACTTGGACTCCGCGCTTGCGCAATGGATGGTCAAACGTAGCAACGGTGGAGTTCCAATAGTGTTCAAGAGGAATAGCGGCCGATACCCGCAGGATTAACCCCGAACTCTAAAGTCCAGTGCTACTGATAACGGGGGGACATCGCCTCCTATGCTCAAAAAACGGCAGAAGTGGGTATTTTCCCGGGATCCGTCTAGCCCATTAGTACGCGTAGTTTCCTGCCAACTGATTCATTACACAAAGCTTTACGTACACCGCTGATTGGATAATTCATTAGCCAGCGCTTTGTAATATTCGTTACTGTTTTCGTGACTTGCCCCGTGTTGTGATATCGCGGACGTTCACTTGATCTAGTCGAACGAACACAAAACCTTTCTGTAACAGGTACTTCAGGGCAACTGAAAGCCCTTCCGCAGTATCCGAGGCCGGCTTGTTCATGTGAGCAATGATGATGTCTCCCTGTTTGACATTCCTTAGCCTCTCTTCAATCGCAGTCTTTTTTAGGGTTGCCCCGGCATCAGCATTCACCGAGAACCCCGCGATTTTGTAGCCAAGATTTTCAATCTCCGTCACGGCCTCTGCATCATATTCAGCCGTTGCCCCTCTGTACCAATGTGGGGATATACCCGTTGCCTGCTCCACAGCTCTTGCTCCCTCAATCACCTCACGGCGCAGGTGGATGAGGTCAGGCTCTCCAACAATGCCATAGACGCGGCGTTCCTTGCCAATCACCGCTGGAATATGATTTTCGCCGTGGTCCTCAACGTCAAAGAGATCAAGGTGCGCCTTGATAACAGCTAAACCCTCTGGGTTGCGGTCCAGCCATTTCTTGGTGGCAAAGAGTGTTGCCGGGATATGTTCCTTGATGAGGAACTGTATAAGGTCACTATCGTATTTCCCTGAACAGGCGTCGAGCGTTAGCGCGATTGACTTGTAAGGGGTTCCCTGCGATTGAAGCTCATCATGAATTTCAACAGGTTCCTGAGCCATCGCGCTTAGCGGAGTCAGGAGCACAATGAGCAACTTCAAGGCATTAAATAAAATGCTCATAGGAAAAGTCTCACCCCTAAATAAACGGTAATAGCACATCCGAACTGTAATCTTGATTGCGGTCGGACGGCATCGATTACCCAATTGGCCAAAGAAAAACCCGTCACAAGGACGGGTCAATTATTACTTTAGGAGGAGTTGCTTGGGTCACTATAGGAGCCTGTTCAGACTGCTACAAGCGATCCTTTGTAATAACTTGTGTCACTCAGCCTGTTACACACTTTTATTGTGCCGTATCCCTACCTTCCAAGAGGTACTCCCCTATCCGTACACACTTGATGTTTAGTATTTCAACGCACTGACCACCCTAATTACTCACAAGGAGACTTCAATGCCCACACTCAAATTCCTTGGTATTGCAGGAAGCCTGCGCCTCAAATCTTCCAACAAGGGACTTTTGCGCTCTGCCCAGAGCCAATTACCCGAAGGGGTCAGCCTTGAAATAGCCGAGCTGTCGGATATCCCGTTCTACAACGCTGACCTTACTGATAAACCCGCCAGTGTGCAGCGTGTGCTCGCACAAATCGGTAGCGCAGATACTTTGGTATTGGCCTGCACTGAATACAACTACTCCTTGGCTCCGGCCCTGAAGAACATTCTTGACTGGGCCTCCCGTGAGCCCAATAACGTACTCCTTGCCGGTAAACCTGTGGCGATAATGAGCTCTGGTGGGGGTATGGGTGGGTCTCGTGCGCAATACCACCTGCGTCAGGTCTGCGTATTCCTCGATCTGCATCCATTGAACAAACCGGAAGTCTTTGCCAATGCATTCGCCGGTGGTTTTGATGGTGATGGCAATTTAACCGATGCCAATATCCAAAAAATGATTGCCGATCAGATGCAGGCTCTCACAAAATGGACACTGAAGCTTAAGGGCTAAAAACGTCGAGTAGCCCTTCCCTCGTCAAAAACTGAAGGACCACAAGAGGCAGACGAACAAGGCAGCCTTGGTACGCCGTACTCCGAGATCGTGATGGACGTCCACTTTTCCGAGGAAGGGGCTGCCTGAAGAGAGATACCATAAGCAGCATAATCAAACCTACCCAGATCAAATCAATTGATGGATACCTACATCGTCTTCCTGGAAACCTTGTATCGCGTAACAAAAAAATTGCGGACAAGTGGTGCGCAATCCTTTGTGAAACACTTGGAGAACCCGGAAAAGTCCCGAATCCTTGTTCCCATCACCAGTCACGCTCCAGTATCAACGTTTGTGATCGATGCGTTGCATATGATTCAGGCTGGTATGAGCTTAGAGGACTTGACGTTCTATATGGATGGATACCGTAGTCGATTGGTGTCATACGACAAGGCCGACATTCATCTCGTGAATCTGGTGTTCAGAACCCTTTGGGCAATCGCACACAATAATTGGGATCCAATCCTATGCACCGAATTCGGGCGCGCAACGATACCGAGTCAAGTTGGGATGACCCGCAAAAAGTGGATTGCCCATTGCAACAACCTGGAAGTGGACAAAACTTTGACCAATATCAATTGGGATCAGATGCTGGAAGAGATCGAGAGTAAGAAATAACCTTGGCTTCCTGGCAGGCACGCTATACGAGGGGGATATGCATCGAGTTTCAACTTTAATTTTCGGTGCCCTAGCGATAGGGTCCGTTTGCTTCGGGGCGGAAACCGTCACCCCAGTACCGACATTGGTAGCGTCTGAGTCTGTACTTCATTCCCCTGAGCAAGAGACGACAAAGATTCGGATGCACCACTTGAATCGTCTCAGTGAGCATCTGACAAAGACTCCCGAAACACTGCGATTTCACTGTCGTTACGAATCAGACATCGCAACATTGCCACCATCAAGGCAGGTTGCCTTAACCTTCGATGACGGACCTGAACCAGGCCAAACAGAGCACATCCTTGAAATCCTAGCCAAATACAGGATTCATGCCACTTTTTTTCTGATTGGCAGCAAGGCTGCCGAGCATCCAGAGCTGGTCGAGAAGATAAAAGCCAGTGGTCAGCACATCATTGGGAATCACTCGTGGAATCACCCAAATTTCCACGATATCTCGGAGGAAGAACAGGCCAATGAAATCAAGAAAACGACGGACTTGCTAGAGAAGGTCGGTGGCTATACAAGATTCTTTCGATATCCCTATGGAAACTCATCCTGTGAGGCAAATGCGCTTCTGCATAGCACTGGCTATGCCATTGTTGGCTGGCATATCGATTCTTGCGATTGGGCATTTGATAAAACAGGTGTAGTCGATGTGCAGGAGGCGACATCCTGTGGAGTGCTTCCCCAAAATCGAAGCGACTATGTTGAACATGTCGTTGCATCGGTACGGGCACATAACGGCGGGATTGTTTTAATGCATGAAATTCATGCGAACACGGTCAAGCAACTTGATCACATCATTGCGCGGGTTCTTGCTGATGGATTTGTCTTTAGCCTGATTACCGCCCAAGGGTTTCAACCTTCTTTGAGATAGTCATTTCATGAATTCCCCCTCATCTCCCCGATCTGTTCTGCAAAAATTACATGACCAGTATCCAATTTTCAAAAGCCATCTGCCTTTAGCGATTGGCATCAATAAACAACTGACCAAGCTTCATCCTGAGATCAGCAGCAAAGAGCTTGTTGCTGCCTTGCGCCATCACACGGCTTCAACGTCGTACCTCAAGGTTATGGAGAAAGCGACACATCGCTTTGACCTTGAAGGCAACCAAGCTGGTGAAGTGACACAAGAGCAGCAGGGATTCGCTTCAGCACAGCTCAAAGAACGCTTCAAGAAGAAGATGGAATCCAAGAAGCTGATTGAGAAAGCAAAGCAGGCTCAATTGGCTGAGCAGAAAAAGGCAGAAAAGCTGGGGCAATTGGTGGAGAAGTTTGGCAACCAGCGGCGCTAAACACCTCAATCAAAATGATGGTGAGTTGAGGTGGATCTGCCAGGAGAACGGAATAGGCTAAGAAATTCCCTTTC
Organism: Rhodocyclaceae bacterium; assembly: GCA_003963315.1. GTDB lineage: Bacteria > Pseudomonadota > Gammaproteobacteria > Burkholderiales > Rhodocyclaceae > AWTP1-18. The sequence goes on from RXJP01000096.1 coordinate 19,318, forward strand.
CATTCCACGAATCCCGAAACAATCAGCTGAGGATGCGACAAATACTGTTCAGTGAAGGATCTCGGCCGCAGCAATGGCCCTGACCGGCTGAGTAGTCGCCTTGATCTGTCACCTACTGTGATTGCTGTATTTGATCTTGGTGCGCAAGTGCTGGTAGGTGAGATCCCCAAGGCGGGTTTGGTCACGTTAAGTGGCCTATAGCTGCATCATCACTTGCCCGCTTGAATGGCGTGCAAATTTTCTCGCCCACTGATATTCAAAGGGTGAGGGCAGGATTGTCTATTTAGCTGGAAGTCGTCTTGATTAGAGCGAGGGCGAAGGATGATCGGCGTTACTGGTGCAATGCAATATTTCTTGACTTGGAAAGCCCAAGAGTAACGCTGAGCTTTGTTCTTTATTGCCGTGACTTTTAGCCGAATCCCTGATGAGCGGCAAAGAATTCCCTGTTTAAATTTGAGGAGATTATTGAAAATGGGCTGTTTCGGGCAAAAGTTCTTTGAAATTATGGGGCTTCGGCATCGAAGTGGACAAGAAAGTATTGGAATACCCTGAAAATTTCCCTGTTATAGGGATGTTGGCCTGAGAGTCGTTCCCAGGTGACTCTGTCCTCCGCCAGTCTCATTCAGACAGTTGCTGTCAGCCCGCATGCCTTCATTGGCGGCGGGCTTTTCTTTTTCTACGATACCTAGTGGCATCCGTCGATGTGGCGCAAGCATAGAGCGCCATATCGGCGGGGGCGGGCAACAGCACCGTCAGGCATCGAAAGCGTGTTCGACCCCCAGCGTCCCCGCAAACCGCTTTACTTATTGCCCGCAGCCCATATACTAAGTATACTGATAGTAAGTATACTGATCGTTAAGTCATCAACTATATATAAGGAGACAGCAATGAGTGGAAATCAACAGGAACTTCCCGTTCTGGTGGCCGGGGGCGGTATCGGCGGGTTGGCGGCTGCGCTGGCGTTGGTGCGCCAAGGTTTCAATGTCACGGTGTTCGAGCAAGCTGCGGAAATCGGCGAAATCGGTGCCGGTATCCAGCTTGGCCCCAATGCTTTCCATGCCTTCGATGCCCTGGGTGTCGGCGATAAGGCGCGTAGCCGTGCCGTGTTCACCGACTATATGGTGATGCACGATGCTATCGACGAATACCAGGTCGGCAAGATTCCCACGGATGAGAATTTCCGTAAGCGCTTCGGCAATCCCTATGCCGTGATCCACCGCGTGGATGTGCACCTTTCGCTTCTGGAAGGCGCCCAGGAGAGTGGCAAGGTGGAGTTCCACACCAGCACCCGCATCGAACGGGTGGAACAAGATGAAAATTCCGTGACTGTCTATGACCAGAACGGCAAGGCATGGAAAGGGGTAGCGCTGATCGGCGCCGATGGCGTCCGATCAGTGGTGCGCCAGCAATATGTCGGTGATCCTCCCCGTGTCACGGGCCATGTCGTCTATCGTTCCGTCATCGATAAGAGCGAATTCCCCAAGGATCTGCAATGGAATGCCGCCAGCATCTGGGTCGGCCCGAATTGCCACTTGGTGCACTATCCCCTGCGCGGCGGTGAACAGTACAACGTGGTGGTGACCTTCCACAGCCGCAACAAGGAAGAATGGGGCGTCACTGAAGGCAGTCGGGAAGAGGTGCAAAGCTATTTCCAGGAAATCTGCCCGAAGGCGCGTCAATTGATCGACCTGCCGAAACAATGGAAGCGCTGGGCTACCGCAGACCGTGAGCCCATCGGCCAATGGACCTTTGGCCGGGCCACGCTGCTGGGCGACGCGGCCCATCCCACCACCCAATACATGGCCCAGGGCGCTTGCATGGCCTTGGAAGATGCGGTCACCCTGGGCGAAGCCCTGCGGGTGAACAACAACGATTGGATCAAGGCTTTGGACCTCTACCAGCGTTCCCGTATCACCCGTACGGCGCGCATCGTGCTCTCCGGCCGTGAAATGGGCCGCATCTACCACGCCAAGGGTGTCGAACGGTTGGTGCGCAATTCCCTGTGGAAGGGGCGTACCCCCGAGCGTTTCTACGACGCCATGGAGTGGCTCTACGGCTGGAATGTGGGTAATTGCCTGGCGCAGGATTGAATAAGGCCCGGCAATGATTTCCGGTTGATCGTCCCAATCAGGAAAAGGGAACGATCAACCGCTCCGCGAAAAAACCTTCCCTGACTTTCACGGGCCATCCGCCCGTTGCGATGGCTGCGGAAAATTTGATGGACGAAGCCTAGCCTTCGCTGGGGAATTCCCTCACCACTTGCCGTATCCCGTCCAGGGCGGTTTTTACCGCCAAGCGGCTCTTGGCGTCCTCGCGCCAGTACAGCGTTGTCGACCCGAAGACGGACAGTCGCAATGGAATGATGGAAAGCAGTTTCATCCGCCCGTAGCGAAATGCAGGGCGATGGGAGGCGACGCCGATCATGTCGCTGTGCAAGAGCAGGGTGGTGGTCAGCGTCGCGGAATTGGATTCGATGTAGTTGGGCGGAGGCGTCTGCCCCGCGTTGATCAGAGCCTGGTCGAAGGCCGTGCGGACCGTATCGACTAGGCTGGGAAGCAACAAGATGTCGGCAAAGGAGATTCCGAACTCAACCGCTTCAACGGCGATCCCGAACAGCACCCCAATCCTTGCCTAAGGGCCATTGAAAAAGGTCCGTTCGCGGCCATGGCGGTGTGGCTGGCGGAGATCGGCACCAGCACCGGCTTACAGGCGAACGTCCATGGCCAGGTGCTGGATGGGCAGGGGGAAGTCCTGGCAGGGCTGTATGTCTGCGGCAACGACATGGCTTCCATCATGCAAGGCACCTATCCGGGCCCTGGCACCACTTTAGGGCCCGCGCTGGTGTTCGGTTATCGCATCGCCATGCATGCCGCAGGACGGCCCGTGCCCATCGATTGATGCGCTTGCGGGAATATCGGTATCGACTGTTCAGCTCACGCCGTATTTCTTCGCCCGATAGGCAAGGGTGGGGCGGGAAATCTTCAGAAGCCGCGCAGCTTTTGACAGATTCCCTTTGCACTGGGCAATGGCCGCTTTGATCAGCGCGGCCTCGGATTCGGGGAGCGTGGGAATCTTGCCGTCCGCCATACTGCCGCCGGCAGGGCTATGTTCCCCATTCCCTGTGGACAAGGTTTGCTCGGCGTCTAGGGGCGTGTCCGGGGGGGAGACAATGCCGCTGGTGTTCAGTGTGAACGAGCCCGGTTTCAGGTCTTCCCCGGAAGTGAACAAGTGGCACAGATCGAGGGGCGCGCCTTCATCCGCGAGGATCACGGCCCGTTCCATCATGTTTTCAAGTTCGCGGATATTGCCGGGCCAATCGTAGTTGATCAAGGCATCCAAGGCCCGCTCCCGCAGACCCGTAATGTCCTTTTTATGCTTCTCGCAGAAGCGTTGGAGGAACCAGTCGATCAACAAGGGAACATCGTCCCGCCTATCCCTTAGCGGTGCGATGCGGACAGGGAAGACGTTCAAGCGGTAAAAGAGGTCTTCCCTGAATTCACCGCGTTTTGCGGCTTCCCGCAGATTGACGTTGGTGGCTGCAACCACCCTGACATCGATCTTCCTGGCCTTGGTGTCGCCCACCCGCTCTATTTCGCCCTGCTGCAATGCCCGCAGCAGCTTGCCTTGGGCAGTCAGCGACAAGGTGCCGATTTCGTCCAGGAACAGGGTTCCGCCATGGGCGCGTTCGAATCTTCCCGGGCGGGAACCGATGGCGCCGGTGTAGCCGCCTTTCTCCACGCCGAACAACTCGGACTCGATCAGGTGTTCCGGAATGGCCGCGCAGTTAACCGCCACAAAGGGCCCTTGGGCGCGATTGCTGAGGGAGTGGAGGTTCTGGGCGAAGATTTCCTTGCCGACGCCGCTCTCGCCGAGGAACAGTACGGTCGCATCCGTGGGAGCGGCTTTCTTGACCAACTGGCAGGCGGTATTGAAACCTGCCGATACGCCAATCATGCCGAAGTCGGAGGGCATGACACCGGAGCGGGAGCGCACTACCCGTTTGGATGGTGCGGTGGTGACGGACGAGGGGGACCATTTCACGAAATCCCCCGCACTCAAGTATCTGGCGTCTTCTTCCGGGTTGTCCCACTCATCCATCGGCTTGCCGATCAATCGGCAATATTCGTGGCCCATGCCTCGGCATTGGAGTTCCCGATAAAGAATGGGACGACCCATGAAGGTGCTGGTGAAGCCGCAGGCGTAGCCGATCTGCATCCAGCACACCGGCTCGCTGCCGATGCCGTAGGCCGCGATATGGGCTTCGTTTTCGGAAGAGTCGCGCCAGATGAATTCACCGAAATATTTCCCTTTTTCCACGTCGATGGTGAGATCGATGGGTTGGGAAAACACGGCGCCCTCGAGCGCCAGCACCTGCGGTCCGATGAGGAAGGAGTCGTAGATATTCCCTTTGTTGCGGACCTTCTTGGTCAGTTCCGCGTCCCGCGCCCCCGCCTGATAACCGATACGGGTGAGCAAGCCCCGGGCAGCATCGATCCCCATGCTCTCGATCAATTCCCGCCGCAGGGTGCTCAACGAGGAAATATGCAAAAGAATCATCCGCCGGTCGTCGAGCATGATCCGCCCCAGTTGCGGGCTGAACCGCAAGCGCGTGGCCAAATCCTCGATGTCGGGGAAATTCGGCACGTGTTTGGAGAAGGAGGAATCCATCAACTCGGAGCCGCTCACGCCTGGCACGGGTTCTTGGCTTTTACGATTTTTCATGGGTATCGGCTATTCAAATAATGGGTCGGGAAATTGATGACTCCTCGACCGAAAAGTGGCGGGAATCTGAAGATGAGAAAAATGATTAAGGTGAAATATTGATCTCTTGATTAAATTTTAGCAATGAATCTTTGATCAATAGTTGATTAAGAGATTCAATAATTCGATGAAAAATTTTTCCGGTTTATTTTTTGTGGTTTCGTGATTGGGTTTTAAATTAATTAATAAACAAATGGTTATTTGATTTTTACTGAAAAAATATAGATAAAACATTTATATCTATAGTACTTGGCATGGTGATTGCGATGAAGGGTTGCGTTGTTCGAAGAGAACGGCATTGAAACTACCCATCTGAGCAAGGAGAACGCCATGGCGATACTTGAACGTAGTGAATGGTATGACGTAGCCCGGGACACCAATTGGACGCCGAGCTACGTGAAGGAAGAGGAACTTTTCCCCGACCAAATGACTGGCGGCCTTGGCGTGTCCCGGGATAAATGGAAAAGTTACGACGAGCCCTACAAAACCTCGTATCCCGAATACGTCAAGATCCAGCGGGAGAAGGATTCCGCTGCTTATTCTGTCAAGGCTGCCCTCGACCGCAGCCAGATGATCGAAACCGCCGATCCGGGCTGGGCTTCCATCCTGAAGTCCCATTACGGCGCTATCGCCCTGGGCGAATACGCAGCCATGAGCGCCGAAGCCCGTATGGCCCGCTTCGGCATGGCGCCGGGGATGCGGAATATGGCGACCTTCGGCATGATGGACGAGAACCGTCACGCCCAGCTCCAGTTGTATTTCCCCCATGAGCATTGCAGCAAAGACAGGCAGTTTGACTGGGCGCAGAAGGCCTATCACACCAATGAGTGGGCTGCTATCGCCGCCCGGCATGCATTCGACGACCTTTTCCTGAGCCGTGATGCGACCAGCATCGCCGTGATGCTGACTTTCGCTTTCGAGACGGGCTTCACCAATATGCAGTTCCTCGGCCTGGCCGCGGATGCTGCGGAAGCCGGTGACTACACCTTCTCCAGCCTGATTTCGAGCATCCAGACGGATGAGTCTCGTCATGCCCAAATCGGTGGTCCGGCGCTCCAAGTGCTGATTGAAAACGGCAAGAAGGAAGAAGCCGAGCGCCTCGTTTATATGGGGATTGCACGGGCTTGGAGAATCTTCGGCGTCCTGACCGGGCCGGCGATGGATTACTACACTCCCCTGAGCCACCGCAAGCAGTCGTTCAAGGAGTTCATGCAGGAGTGGATCGTCGGCCAGTTTGAGCGTTCCCTGATCGAACTCGGCTTAGACCTGCCTTGGTATTGGGACCAGATGATTGCCGAGTTCGACTACCAGCACCATGCCTACCACTTGGGCGTCTGGTTCTGGCGTCCCACGGTTTGGTGGAATCCCGCCGCTGGTGTTACGCCCGACGACCGGGATTGGCTGGAAGAGAAGTATCCCGGATGGAATGACACCTTCGGCAAGTGCTGGGATGTGATCATCGACAACATCCTGGCCGGTCGTCATGAAAAGACGCTGCCCGAGACGCTTCCCATCGTCTGCAACATGAGCCAGCTCCCTATTTGCGCCATCCCGGGCAACGGCTGGAATGTCCGCGACTATCCCGCTGAATACCAGGGCCGCACCTACCACTTCAATTCGGAAATCGATCGCTGGGTATTCCAGCAGGATCCGGTTCGCTATCGGGATCACATGTCGATTGTGGACCGCATGTTGGCGGGGCTCATCCAGCCCCCGGATCTCGGTGGCGCACTGAAGTACATGAATATCGCCCCGGGCGAATGCGGTGAGGATGCCCACAAATACGCCTGGGCCGAAGCCTATCGGGCCAATCCCTACGCCAAAAAGGCTGCTTGATTCTTTCGGAGAGTTCCATGAGTGCATTTCCTTTTATTTCCAATTTCCAAGGGGACTTCCTCCTCCAATTGGTCGTGTCCGATGTCAATGCGAATATGGACGAGGTGGCGGAAAGCGCCGCTTACCACTCCGTCGGAAGACGGGTTGCCCCGCAGCCGGGAAAGATCGTTCGCGTACGTAAGGCCGGAGAAGCCGATTTCTTCCCCCGTCAATTGAAGGTAGCCGATTCCGGATTGAAACCGATGGATTGCCTTGAATTCATATTTGCCAATCCGGAGTGAGAGAAAAGATGGCGTTCGAAAAACTATGCACCCTGGACGATATCTGGGAAGGGGATATGGATTCCTTTGATCTGGGCGACACGGAAATTCTGCTGGTGTGGCCCATGGGCGGGGAAATCAAGGCATATCAGGGGGTTTGCCCCCATCAGGATATTCCCCTGAGCGAGGGGAAATTCGACGGGAAAACCATTATGTGCAAAGCGCATCAGTGGACCTTTGATGCCAATTCAGGCCGCGGGATCAATCCAGGTGATTGCAAGCTGGCCCAGTATCCCGTGAAGGTGGAGGAAGAAAACGTGTTGGTCGAAACGAGCGGGATCACTCCCCTCTATGCACATTCTTAAGGGGAAGAACATGAATCAGTCCGTAGCGGATGGCTATAAGAACAACCGGGTTGGCCCGATCCTCAGATCCAGCGACCTCACCGAGGCGGTGATCGAAGCGGCTCGTGAAGACAATCCCGGCAAGGAAGTCAGGGTGGACGACAAGGGGGCGTATGTACGCATTGATGCGGAAGGTGAGTTGATCATCCGTCGAGAGACGTTGGAACGCTCCCTTGGACGTCCTTTCAAGATGGCCGAATTTGAAATCAACCTGGGGTCTTTCGCAGGCCGGGTTGAGACGACGAATGAGCACATTCGTTTCTACTTTCAAAAAAGCATTTAATCGGAGATATCCATGTCCCAAAGCCCTGAACTGCTCAAGCCCCTCAAAACCTGGAGCCACCTGGCTGGCAATCGGAGACGGCCGAGCGAATACGAGATTGTCTCCACCAATCTGCACTTCTCCACCGACAATCCGGACGCGCCTTTCGAACTCGATCCCAATTTCGCCATGGCGCAATGGTTCAAGAAGTACCGGAATCAGAGCGCCATCACCCATCCGGATTGGAACTCCTTCCGGGATCCCGATGAGATCGTTTATCGGACCTACAACCTGATCCAGGATGGACAAGAGACCTATGTGTTCGGCCTCTTCGACCAGTTTTCCGACCGTGAGCACGACAAGGCGCTTTCTTCGGAATGGAGTGCGGTGCTGGCAAAGCTTTACACCCCCGGCCGCTATCTCTGGCATGCGCTGCAGATGATGTCCGCCTATGTTTGCCAGATGGCACCTGCGTCCACCATATCCAACTGTGCGACTTATCAAGCCGCTGACCATTTGCGCTGGTTGACCCATACGGCCTACCGCACCACCGAACTTTCCAAGACTTTCCCCGGGGCCGGTTTTGGCAGCAATGAACAAGCCTGCTGGGAAAAGGATGCGGCCTGGCAAGGCATCCGCGAATTGATGGAAAAAGCCCTGGTGACCTGGGATTGGGCGGAGTCCTTTGTCGCCTTGAACCTGGTGGCAAAGCCTGCGGTTGAAGAGGCGACAATGCGTTCCTTGGGCGAGGCTGCACGCCATAACGGCGACACATTGCTCGGTCTGCTGATTGATGCCCAGATGGCGGATGCCGCTCGCCACCGCAAATGGGCTGCCGCCCTGGTCAAGAAGATGATCGAGCAGGAGGGCAATCGCGAGCGGCTGGTGGCTTGTGTGAACGCTTGGATGCCTTTGGCCGAGAAGGCAATCGGCGGCTATTGCAAGCAATTGCCGGATGTTCCGGATGCTGCTGCTAAAGCATTGGATACGGTAAAGACCTTCCATCGCTCGATCGGTCTGTAAGGCCCGGATCAATGATGTCTTACAAGGTCGATATCGACGGAGTTTCATCGTTTACTGCCGATGAAGGGGATACGCTGCTTTCCGCTGCGCTGAGGTCCAGGATCGGATTTCCCTACGACTGCTCTTCCGGAGGCTGCGGTAATTGCCGCTTTGAACTTGTCTCAGGCGAAGTCTCCGAGCTGTGGCCCGAAGCACCGGGCCTATCGGCCCGGGACAGGAGCAAGAGAAAACACCTGGCTTGCCAATGCCTTGCGAAAAGCGATCTCAAAATAAAAGTCAGGACGGGGGATGAATACCTGCCGGCGATTCCGCCGGGCAGGATTACCGGCCAGGTGTCGGCCATCCGCGACGTGACCCATGACATGCGCGAGATCACCATCAAGACGCAGTCACCTGCCTGTTTCAAGCCTGGCCAATATGCCTTGGTAAGTTCAGCGGGCGTGGCCAGGCCCCGCGCCTACTCAATGAGCAATCTTCCCAATGATGAGGGCATCTGGCAATTCATTATCCGGAAGGTTCCGGGGGGAGCGTTCACCGCTCATTTGTTCGATGCCGTGAAGCCTGGGGACCCATTGATTCTGGATGGGCCCTATGGCATGGCATGGCTACGGGAGGACAGCCAACGGGATATTTTGTGTATTTCCGGCGGCTCAGGCCTTGCCCCGATGCTCTCCATTGCTCGGGGTGCGTCCGGAAAGAAGATGGATAGGCGGATCAACTTCTATTTCGGCGCCCGCACCGCGGTGGACATTCCTGGTCCCCGGGATCTTGATTTTCTGATGGGTTCCCAGTCGCCCTGTACCTCAAAGATTGTCGTCTCGAATCCCGATGACTCCTGGGCGGGAGAGACGGGATTTGTCCATGAGTGTGTGGAGAGGGATTTCGGCTCCCGGCTCGAGGACTTGGAGATCTATCTGGCCGGTCCACCGGCCATGGTGGATGCGGTTCAGGAAATGCTGTTCATCAGATACCGCGTTCCTGTACAGCAGGTTCATCTTGATCGCTTCTTTTAGCCCTTGGGCAATCGCTTGCGATTTCCGCTCATAGCCGGAACGGAGCGGGTCAAGACTTTGGATTTGCCCTTTGGGCAAGCTTCAGATGTCCCCAGCAGTCGGTAAATACCAATTATCAGGAGGAGAAACCTATGAAGAAGAATCGTAGCCGCAGGGATGCGGCGATCCGGATGGGCCTAGCGGCCCTGATGGTGAGTGCGATGTCGGCCCCCG
>RXJP01000083.1 GCA_003963315.1 Rhodocyclaceae bacterium
GTGGCAGACACCGGCCGTGGCATGACCCAGGACGAGCTGGCTCACCTGTTCGAGCCCTTTGTCCGCTTCGGCGACACCAGTGCCGCCCCCGGCGTGGGCATAGGCCTGGACATTTCCCATCGTTTCACCCTGCTCATGGGCGGCTCCATCGAAGTGGCCAGCGAACCCGACCAGGGCAGCACCTTCACCGTCCGCTTGCCGCTGTCCCTCCCGACGGCGGGCCTGGAGCACATCCCCGCGCTGCCGGAAGGTATTCCGCAGCCCGGCGGACTTGCGCCCCTCAAAGTGCTCTACGTGGAAGACAACCCGGATAACCGCCTGCTGTTGACCCGGCTCTTCGAACGCCTCCCCCAGCACAGGCTCCACCTCGCCGCGACCGGGGCGGAAGGCCTGGAGGCCGCCCGCCGCCTGTTGCCCGACCTCATCCTGCTCGACCTGAGGCTGCCCGACATGGACGGCTACACGGTGTTCTCGGCCTTGGCCGCCGACCCGCTTACCGCGGCCATCCCAGTCGCCGCCCTGAGCGCCAACGCACTGCCGCCTGATCGGCAACGGGCCCTTGATCTGGGTTTCCAATACTTCCTCACCAAGCCCCTCGGCCAAAGCCAATTTTTTGCCTGCCTGACGGCCCAATCCGCCCGGAAAATCTCCCCAATCGATTCCACCAGTAAAAATTAAGTTTTGCATTGCAAAATTTAATTTGCAAACGCCTGTTTTTATTTACTAAAATTCAATCTTATGTCTTATATAAGACTTGAGTTTTGTCGCTATACTTTCATCACAGGCTGCCACCATGAAGTGGCCCCGAAAGTTGTCATCCCCTCCCCCTCGTTAGCCAATAAGGAGTTCACCATGAGCACACGCCAACAACAGATTGAAGCCTTGAAGAAGGACTGGGCCGAGAATCCCCGCTGGAAGGGCATCAAGCGCGGCTACACCGCCGAAGACGTGGTTCGCCTGCGCGGCTCCCAACAAATCGAATACACCCTGGCCAAGCGCGGCGCCGAAACCCTGTGGGCCAAGGTGAACGGCGGCGCCAAGAAGGGCTACGTGAATGCCTTCGGCGCCATCACCGCCGGCCAGGCCATGCAGCAAGCCAAGGCCGGCCTGGAGGCCGTGTATCTGTCCGGCTGGCAGGTCGCCGCCGACGGCAACACCTCCGAAACCATGTACCCCGACCAGTCCCTGTACGCCTACGACTCCGTCCCCACCATGGTTCGCCGCATCAACAACACCTTCAAGCGTGCCGACGAAATCCAATGGTCCCGCGGCATCGAGCCGGGCTCCAAGGAATTCATCGACTACTTCCTGCCCATCGTGGCCGACGCTGAAGCCGGTTTCGGCGGCGTGCTCAACGCCTTCGAACTGATGAAGAACATGATCGCCGCCGGCGCCGCCGGTGTGCACTTCGAAGACCAACTGGCCGCCGTGAAGAAGTGCGGCCACATGGGCGGCAAGGTGCTCGTGCCCACCCAGGAAGCCTGCGAAAAGCTGATCGCTGCCCGCTTCGCCGCCGACGTGATGGGCGTGCCCACCATCATCCTGGCCCGTACCGATGCCGAAGCCGCCAACCTGATCACCTCCGATCACGACGCCAACGACAAGCCTTTCCTCACCGGCGAGCGTACCCAGGAAGGCTTCTACCGTGTCAAGAATGGTCTGGAACAAGCCATCAGCCGCGGTGTCGCCTACGCCCCCTACGCCGATCTGGTGTGGTGCGAGACCGGCACGCCTGACCTCGGCTTCGCCCGTGAATTCGCCCAGGCCGTGCTGGCTGCCTGCCCCGGCAAGCTGCTGTCCTACAATTGCTCCCCTTCCTTCAACTGGAAGAAGAACCTGGACGACAAGACCATTGCCAAGTTCCAGGACGAATTGTCTGCCCTCGGCTACAAGTACCAGTTCATCACCCTGGCCGGCATCCACATCAACTGGTTCAACACCTTCAAGTTCGCCCACGCTTACGCTCGCGGCGAAGGCATGAAGCACTACACCGAAATGGTGCAGGAGCCCGAATTCGCCGCCCGCGAACAAGGCTACACCTTCGTCTCCCACCAGCAGGAAGTGGGCGCCGGTTACTTCGACGACGTGACCACCGTGATCCAGGGCGGCTCTTCCTCCGTGAAGGCCCTGACCGGTTCCACCGAAGAAGAACAGTTCCACTAAGCCAAGCGTTCCGGCCCGTTACGACGGGCCGGCTCCTTGCTGGAAAAGCCGCTTTCGAGCGGCTTTTTCTTTTGCCGGATAATGCAGGCCTTTCAAACGGGCAAAGGGAGACACCCTATGTGGGACGAGCGTTACAGCACAGAGGACTACGCCTACGGCAAACTGCCCAACGACTTCCTCAAAGAAAACCTCCTGGCCCTGCCCCGGGGCCGCATCCTCAGCATTGCCGAGGGCGAAGGACGTAACGCCGTATTCCTGGCCCGCCATGGTTACGCCGTGACAGCCATGGACGGCTCAAGCGTGGGCTTAGGTAAGGCCCGGCAACTGGCAGCGGAACACGGGGTCAGCATTGAAACGGTTTGCGCCGACCTGGAAGATTTCGACTTCGGCGTCAATCAATGGGAGGGCATCGTGTGCATTTTCTGTCCCCTCCCCGCGGCCCTGCGCCAGACCGTCTTCCAGCGTGTCACCGCGGCCTTGAAACCCGGAGGCGTGTTTTTGATCGAAGCCTATCGTCCCGAACAATTGCAGCACGGCACGGGCGGCGGAAAGTCGGCAGACACCATGACCACGGAAGCGGACCTACGCGCCGGTTTGGCGGGGTTACGTTTCCAACATCTCCAATCCCTCGAACGCAGTGTGATCGAAGGCAGCTACCACACGGGGCTGGGAGCGGTAGTCCAAGCCATCGCCATCAAAGCTGCCTAGGGGAGCGCCTAAAAAAACAAGGCCTCGCCGAAGCGAAGGCCTTGAGAAGAGACGTACTGCAATCAGATGCGCTCGATCAGGATGGCCGTGCCCTGGCCGCCGCCGGCACAGGCGGAAGCCACGCCGTAGCGCAGGCCGCTCTTCGCCAATTCCCGCGCCAGGGTCAGGGTGCAGCGCACGCCCGAGGTGCCCAGGGGGTGGCCGATGGCGATGGCGCCGCCATTCACATTCACCTTGTTGCGATCCAGCCCCAATTCTTTTTCAACAGCCAGATATTGGGCGCCGAAGGCTTC
>RXJP01000051.1 GCA_003963315.1 Rhodocyclaceae bacterium
CGATGTGACGGCCCAGGTGCAGCAGCAGGCGGTGCTGGAACAGGAGCGGAATGCCCAACGCCTGGCGGCGGGACTGAAGAAAAGCGTGCTCGATGCCCTGGCGGCGCCCGTGGCCATCCTCGATGCCGAAGGCGTGGTGTTCGACGGCAACACCCCTTGGCAAGACCTGCTGGCGGGGCAGGGCAGCCGCTACCTGGATATTTGCCGGCACAAGCTGGGCTTGGACGACGACGTGCTGAAAAGCCTGGCGGATGGCCTGGCCGATGTCCTGGCGGGGCGTCAGGGACGGTTTTCCCTGACCCATTCCGAGCAGACCGCTGCGAGCGACGCCCTGCGGTGGACACGCATTATGGTGGCGCCCTTGCAGGGCGCCGAATCCCGTGGCGCGGTGGTGATGCATGTGGATGTCACGGAATCCGTTGCGGCGGAGGAGCGCATTCGCCATCTCGTGCACTTCGACGATATCACCGGCTTGCCCAACCGCGCCCAATTCCGGGAGCGCCTACTGGAAGCCGTTGCCTTGGCCAGCCGCCACGGGCAGCAGGCGGCGACCCTGGTGCTGGCCCTGGACCGTTTCCGTGCGGTGAACGAAGCCAGCGGCTACACCACCGGCGACCGTATCCTCACCATCCTCGGTACCCGCTTGCGGGAGATGCTGAGGCTCAGCGACACCGTCGCCCGTCTGGGGGGCGACCAATTTGGTGTGCTGCTGCTGGAAACCGACGAACCGCGGGACATCGCCCAGACCGCACGGCGCCTGTTGGATCTGGTGGGACAGGAGATCAATGTGGACGGCCGGGCCTTCCACCTGACCGCGAGCATAGGCATTGCCGTCTATCCCGATGACGGCGACGATGTCGACGGCCTGTTGCAAGGGGCGGAAGCGGCCATGCACCGGGCCAAGGACCTGGGGCGCAATGTGTTCCAGTTCCACGATCCCTCCCTCAATGAGCGGGTGAAGGCGCAGCAGCAGATGGAAGCCGAGCTGCGTCTGGCCATTCGCAACGAGGAATTCGTCCTCCATTACCAACCCAAAACCAGTTGCCGTAACGGCCGCATCGTCGGCCTGGAGGCATTGATCCGCTGGCAGCATCCGCAACGGGGCCTGGTGCCGCCGGCGGAGTTCATCCCGCTATTGGAGGCCACCGGCCTGGTGGTGCCGGTGGGCGAATGGATCATCAATGCCGCCTGTCGGCAGGTGGCGGAATGGCTCAAGGCCGGCGTTTCCTGTGTGCCGGTGGCGGTCAACCTGTCCGCCCGGCAGCTCAGCACCGGCAGCCTGTACCACACGGTGCACCAGGCACTGGAACATTCCGGCCTGCCCCCCGGCTATCTGGACCTGGAGCTGACGGAAAGCATGCTGATGGACCATGTGGAGGAGATCATCCCGGTCCTCATGTCCCTCAAGGGGCTGGGCATCCGGCTCTCCGTGGATGATTTCGGCACCGGCTATTCCAGCCTTTCCTATCTCAAGCGCTTTCCCCTCGACGCCCTCAAGGTGGACCGTTCCTTCGTCCAGGACATCACCGCCGATCCCAGCGACGTATCCATCACCCGGGCCATCATCACCATGGCCCATGCCCTCAAGCTCAAGGTCATTGCCGAGGGGGTCGAAACCGAAGGCCAGTTGGGGCTATTGATCGCCAATCATTGCGACGAGATCCAAGGCTACTACTTCAGCCGGCCGCTGCCCGGGGACGAAATCAAGCAAATGCTGTTGCGGGACGACCAATTGCCCGCCCGCCTGCTTCGCCTCGGGGAAAAGGAACGTACCCTGCTGTTGGTGGACGACGAGGAAAATATCCTCGCCGCCATGAAGCGTCTGCTACGGCGGGAGGGCTATCGCCTGCTCACGGCCGCCAGCGGGGAAGAGGGCCTGGAAGTCCTGGCCAGGAACGAAGTGGACGTCATCCTTTCCGACCAACGCATGCCGGGTATGTCCGGCGTCGAATTCCTGCGCCGGGCCAAGGATCTTTCGCCGGGTACGGTGCGCATGGTGTTGTCGGGCTATACCGAATTGCAATCGGTCACCAGCGCCATCAACGAGGGTGCCGTCTACAAGTTCCTGACCAAGCCCTGGGATGATGCCCAGTTGAAGGAGAACATTGCCGAAGCCTTCCGGCGCAAGGACATGAGTGACGAGAACCTGCGCCTTTCCGAAGAGGTGACCGTTGCCAACCGGGAACTGGCCGGCGCCAATGCGCGGCTGCAAGCCTTGCTGGACCAGAAGCAGTTACAAATCGTGCGCGACGAGACGGCCCTCAATGTCTTCCAGGAAGTGTTGCAAATGCTGCCCTGGCCCCTGATCGGGGTGGACGATGACGGCATGATCGCCACCCTCAACACCCAGGCGGAGGAGTTGCTGGCGCCCCAGGGCGTACTGCTCGGGGTCGAGGCGCGGGGCGTCCTGCCGCCCGGGGTGGCAGCCGCCATGCAGGTTTGCGGCACGGAGCCGGTGCTGGCCCAGATCGACGGCCACCCCTACCGGGTGCTGTGCCGCACCATGGGTATGTCCTCCGCCAGCAAGGGCAAGGTCATCATTCTTTTCCCTTTGGGGGAACACGGTGGCTAGCCGCCTGATTCCCATCGCCGAGGCGGCGCCGGACGCCATCCTGGGCGATGCGCTCACCGATCCGGCCGGCCGGGTGCTGCTGCCCGCCGGCACCCGGTTGCATGCGGCTTTGCTGGAAAGCCTGCAACGGCGCGGCGTGGCTTTCCTTCCGGTGGTCGTGACGGAGGACATGCCCGCCGGGGAGGGGCCGCAGGCGGAAGACGTTGCCCGCCATGTGGATTACCTGTTCCGCCTGGCCGGCCAGGGTGAACTGGTAGACAAGCTGCGCAGCTTGGTGTTGGCGCACCGCTTGAAGAATCCGCGACCCGGAATGGCGCCGCGAAAATCATGAAGACCAGCGCACCCGTGTCCGAGCAGGCCCTGGCGGACAAGCTCAACGATCTGCCGCCGCTGCCGGTGCTGGCCATGGAAATCCTGGGCAGTTTCGACGACCCGCAGATGGACGTGGACACCCTGGCCAAACACATCACCAACGATCAAGTGCTGGCGGCGCGGGCCTTGCGCATTGCCAATTCGCCCTTCTACGGCCTGTCCGGGCGGGTCACCAGCATCGGCGACGCCATTGTCATTCTCGGTTTCCGGGCGGTGCGTTCCCTGATGCTTTCCGCCGCCATGGTGGATTCGGTGAATCGCATCGGCAATGGTGGCGGCGATCCCCGTATCTTCTGGCGCCACTCGGTGGCGGTGGCCCTGTTCGCCCGGGGCTTGGCCCGCTACACAGGGGAAAACCCGGATGCGGCCTTCACCGCCGGCCTGCTCCACGACATGGGTCGGGTGGTCCTGGAAGCCTGCTTCCCCGACCAGTACCGGGCAGTCTTCCGTTGGCTGGAAGCAAACGACAGGCCGCTGCGGGAGGCCGAACGGGCCGTGCTGGGTATCGACCATGCCATGGCCGGCGCGCTACTGGCCCGCAAGTGGGGCCTGCCGGCAACCATCGTCGATGCCATCGGCCGCCATCATGCCCCCGACCAGGGGCCGCCCATGCCCCTCACGGATATTTGCCACTGTGCCGATATCCTGGCCCGTGCCCTGGAACTGGATGGCCGCCCCCGTCCCTTGGTGCCGCCCATGAGCGACGGCGCCTGGGTGCGGGTCGGACCGGACTGGGCCAGCCTGCGCGGGCTGTTGCAGGAAGTGGAGTGGGACCACGAGGAGACCTGCCATGCCCTCATCCCCTGAGGATCGCAGCGACGTTCCCGAAGCATCGTCGGATGATGCGCTGTTCCGCGCCATCACCGAGTCCACCAGTGTGGGCATCCTGCTCCATCGGGGCGGCCGGATCATTTTCACCAATCCGGCCATGGCAAGGATCATGGGGCATTCCCGGGAGGAGCTGCTGACCATGTCCTTCGATGAAGTGGCCCACCCTTCCTGCCGCGATCTGGTACGGGAGCGCAGTCTGGCCCGCTTGCGTGGCGAGCGGGTATTGTCCTCCTACGAGTTTCCTTCCCAAAGCAAAGCGGGTGACGTCAAATGGCTGGAAGTCACGGCCTCGGTCATCCAATACCAGGGGCAATCCGCAGTTCTCGCCACCTTCATCGATTTCACCGCACGCAAACGGGCGGAGGCCGCCCACAAACATACGGAATGGGTGCTGGAACAGATGCTCCAGGGCAACCCGGTGGCCACCTTCGTCATCAATGAAAAGCATGAAGTAACCCATTGGAACCGGGCCTGCGAAGCGGTCACCGGCCTGTTGGCCAAGGACATGGTCGGCACGCGGCGGCCCTGGGCGGCCTTCTACGAGGACGAACGTCCGGTATTGGCCGATCTGATCGTGGATGGGGCGACGGAGAAGCTGGAGTCCTATTACAAGGATGCGCATCACATCAGTGCCGTTGTGCTGGAGGCCTATGAGGCGGAGCGATTCTTTCCCCAACTGGGCAAGGGGGGGCTCTGGCTGCACTTCACCGCCGCCCCCCTCAAGGATGCCAAGGGCAAACTGATCGGCGCAGTGGAGACCCTGGTGGATATCACCGAACGCAAGAAGTCCGAGGAATCCCTGCGCCAGGCCTATGAGGATCTGGAAGTGCTCGTGGCGCGGCGCACCGGGCAATTGGCCCAGGCCAAGGCGGCGCTGGAAGCCGACATCCTCAAACGCCAGGCTTCCGAGGCCGAGTTGTTGCAGCGTTACACCGAACTTGCCGACCTCAATGCCCAGTTGAGCAGTGCCCAGGAACAACTGATGCAATCGGAAAAGCTGGCCTCCATCGGCCAACTGGCTGCCGGCGTGGCCCACGAAATCAACAATCCCATCGGCTACGTCCAATCCAATATCGGCACCCTGGAAAACTATCTGCGCGGCGTGCTCGCCGTGGTCGACGTGTTGGAGGAGGGTGTGTCGGCCCTGCCCGCCGACCATCCCGCCCTCCAGGCCATGCGGGAGATCGAAGAGGAGCACGACCTGGCTTTCATCCGTGAGGATGCCCTCGGCCTGATGGAAGAAACCCGGGAAGGCATAGACCGGGTACGCAAGATCGTCGCCGACCTGAAGGACTTCTCCCGGGTGGATTCCGCCCAGGTATGGCAATGGGCCGATCTCCATCAATGCCTGGACAGCACCCTCAACATCGTCAACAACGAGATCAAGTACAAGGCCCAGGTGGTCAAGGAATACGGCAAGCTGCCGGAAGTGGAATGCATGCCCTCCCAGATCAACCAGGTGCTCATGAACCTGCTGGTGAACGCTTCCCATGCCATTACCGCCGAACGCGGCACGATCACCTTGCGCACCGGCTGCGAAGGCGACCAGGTCTGGGTGGAAGTGGAGGACAACGGCAGCGGCATTCCTCCCGATATCCAAAGCAAGATATTCGATCCCTTTTTCACCACCAAGCCGGTAGGCAAGGGCACCGGTCTCGGGTTGTCCCTTTCCTACGGCATCATGCAGAAACATCACGGCAGCATCGAGGTGCGCAGCCAGGTGGGGCAGGGAACCGTCTTCCGGATTAAGCTGCCGATCAAGCAAACCCATAAGGAGGAAGCGGCTCAATGACCGATCCCAGCGCCACGGCCATTGCCGTCACCGTCCTCTGCGTGGACGACGAGGCCAACATCCTCGCCGCCCTCAAGCGGCTGTTCCGCCCCGCCGGCTATCGGCTGCTGACGGCGGGCAGCGGCGCCGAGGGGCTTGCCTTGCTGGAGCAGGAACAAGGCCAAGTGGACCTGGTGATTTCGGACATGCGCATGCCCGAGATGGACGGCGCCCGTTTCCTCGCCCAGGTGCGACAACGCTGGCCCGACACCGCGCGGATTCTCCTTACCGGTTACGCCGACATGGAATCCACCGTGGCCGCCATCAACGAAGGCCGCATTTCCCGCTACATATCCAAACCCTGGAATGACAGCGAATTGCTGCTGACGGTGCGGGAAGTGCTGGAACGGAGGATGCTGGAAAAGGAAAAGCAGCGGCTGGAAAACCTCACCCGGCAGCAGAACGACGAATTGATCGCCCTCAACGCCGGGCTGGAAGCCACCGTGGCGAAGCGCACGGCGGAATTGCAGCAGGCCCACGATCGCATCAAACGCAGCTTCTTCACCTCGGTCCAGGTGTTCGCCAATCTCATCGAACTGCGCGGCGGCGCCATGGCGGGCCATGCCGGACGGGTAGCCGACCTGAGCCGCAAGGTGGCGGGCCAGATGGGGCTCAACGAGAAGGAATGCCAGGATATCTTCTTGGCCGCCCTGCTCCACGATATCGGCAAGATCGGTCTGCCCGACGAGTTGTTGTCCAAACCGCCGACGCAAATGAGCGGCGACGAATTCGCCCTCTGGCGGCGCCATCCGATCAAGGGCGAACAGGCGTTGATGTCCCTCGAGGCCCTGGTGGATGTGGCTTCCATCATCCGCGGCCACCATGAACGTTTCGACGGCAGCGGCTATCCCGACGGCCTGTCGGGCATGACCATTCCCCTCGGTGCCCGCATCCTGGCCGTCGCCAATGAATACGACGGCCTGGTGCAGGGCGGACTCACCGGCAAACGCCTGAGCGATGTGGAGGCCCAGCAGTTCATCCTGCGCGGCAAGGGCAAGCGCTATGATCCTTCCGTGGTGGACGTCTTCCTCGGCCTGGGGGGCAACCCGGAACAGATCACCGTGGCCGACCGGGAAGTTTCCACCCACGAATTGCGTCCGGGCATGTCCCTGGCCAGGGATGTGGTGAACCGGGAAGGGGTGGTGTTGTTGACGGCGAACTATGTGCTGACCGAACACCTGATCCGCCAGTTGAAGGATTTTGAGCGGACCGAGGGTACCCGGCTGGTGTTGTTCGTCAATGCGGAAGGATCCCAAACCTAGCAGGATCGTCCGGGCGTGGGGCGGCAATGCCGCCAGGGGGAGGAAAAATTATGAAGGTAAGCCATTACCTCTGTCGTACGGAAACCGATTGGGCCGATGTGGGCCGAGGTTTTGAAGGCAAGCCGGACCTATTGCTGGTCTTCGGCAAACGGGAGTTGCTGCCGCGCTTTTATGCCCATATGGCCCAGCGTTTCCCCGGGGTTCCCGTGCTGGGATGTTCCACCGCCGGGGAGATCAGCGACACCAAGGTGGTGGACGATGCCGTCACGGCCACATTGATCGGTTTCGCCAAGACCCGCATTCGCCTGGCCCGCTGCGGATCGGTCAAGCAGGCTGACAGCCGCAGCGCCGGCGTCCGCTTGGCGGAGGCCCTGAACGGGCCGGATTTGAGGCACCTATTCGTGCTGTCCGATGGGCTCTGCGTCAACGGCAGCGACCTGGTGGAAGGATTGCGCGCGGCCTTGCCCCCTGCGGTGAGCATCACCGGCGGCCTGGCCGGGGACGGTACCGGGTTCCAAGCCACCAGCGTGATTGCCGATGCGCCGCCGGAAGGCGATATCGTCGCGGCGCTGGGCTTCTACGGCGATGGCTTGCAGGTGAGCTACGGTTCCCTGGGCGGATGGGATCCCTTCGGGCCGGATCGGCTGATCACCCGGGCCCAGGGGAATGTGTTGTTCGAGCTGGACGGACAACCGGCCCTGGCGCTTTACAAGCGTTACCTGGGCGAGCACGCCGCCGGGCTGCCGGCGACGGCCCTGCTGTTTCCCCTGGAGCTACGCTCCGGTAGCGGCGACGAAGACGGTCTGGTCCGCACCATCCTCGCCGTGAACGAAGCGGAAGGCTCCATGACCTTCGCCGGCGAGATGCCGGAAGGAAGCTACGCCCGCCTGATGAAGGCCAATTTCGATCGGCTGATCGATGGCGCCACCGGTGCCGCCGCCATGGCGCTGGGGGCGGCGGCGGGCGCCGGTCCCGAATTGGCGGTGTTGATTTCCTGCGTCGGCCGCAAGCTGGTGCTGCAACAGCGGATAGAAGAAGAAGTGGAACAAGTGCGCGAGGTACTGGGTTCCCGGCCGGTGCTGACCGGCTTTTATTCCTACGGCGAAATATCCCCCCATCGACCGGCAGCCCGCTGCCAGTTGCACAACCAAACCATGACCATCACCACCTTCAGCGAAACATGAAGCGCCATCCTTTGTTGGAAAGACAGTTGCGCCACGCTTTCGGCGGCAGCGAAAACGTACCCGCAGGCCTCGAGTCCCTGTTGGCGGCGGTGAGCGCCGCCTATGAGCAGGCGGACCGGGATCGGCAATTGGTGGAGCACTCCCTGGAAGAGATGTCCGTCGAGCTGACCCAGCGCAACCGAGAAATGCGCCTGGAATTGGAAGAGCGGAAAAATACGGAAATCGCCCTGCAACGGGAACAGCAGGAACAGGCCGCCCTGATCAAGGAGCTGGAACAGGCCCACGCCCAGTTGCTGCAATCGGAAAAACTCGCTTCCATCGGCCAACTGGCCGCCGGCGTGGCCCACGAAATCAACAATCCGGTGGGTTATGTGCAGGCCAACGTCGGCGCCCTGGAGGACTACCTGCGCGACCTGTTCGGTTTCATCGATAGTTGCGAAGCCGCCATCGCCAATCTGCCGGCTGAGCATCCCGCCCGGGAACCCCTTGAGCAAGCGAAGCGGGTGCGGGATATCGGTTTCCTGCGCGGCGATATTCCGGCCCTGTTGGATGAGTGCAAGGAAGGACTGACCCGGGTGCGCAAGATCGTGCAGGACTTGAAGGACTTCTCCCATCCCGACGAGGGCAGCGTGGCCTGGTCCGACCTGCACCAAGGCCTGGATTCAACCCTCAACATCGTACATAACGAGTTGAAGTACAAGGCCGAGGTGCTGAGGGAATATGGCGCCCTGCCCAAGATCCAGTGCAATCTTGCCCAGCTCAACCAGGTCTTCATGAACCTCCTGGTCAACGCTTCCCACGCCATCGACGCCAAGGGCACCATCCGCATCCGCAGCGGCCAGGATGAGCCGGCGACGGTCTGGGTGGAAATCAGCGATACCGGCTGCGGGATTCCGGAGGAAAGCTTCGGTCGTATTTTCGATCCGTTCTATACCACCAAGCCCGTGGGCAAGGGCACCGGCCTCGGCCTGTCCTTGTCCTACGCCATCGTGCAGCGCCACCATGGCCGTATCGATGTCCGCAGCAAGGTGGGGGAAGGCACCACCTTCCGCGTTACCCTGCCGGTGGTGCAGCCGGACGCCGCGGCGCAGTAAAAGGAGACAATCCGTTCCCGGTGGGAGAAAATAGGGCCTGAATCAGGAGACAACTGATGTATTCGGCCACAGAGAACAATAAGCGGGAGGCCGCAGGATGCGACCCAAGGAACTGACGCCGCTACCCAATGAACTGGCCAGCGAGGCGGCCAGCCTTTTTCGTGGCTTGGTGAACAACGAGCTGTTCGGGGTCTATGTGATCCAGGACGGTTTGTTTGTTTACGTCAATCCCCGTCTGGCGGAGATTTTTTCCTACTCCCAGGAAGCGTTGTGCGGCAAGAAAGGTCCCACGGATTTGACGGATCCCGTGGACAGGGATATGGCCGCCTTGGAAATCAACCGCCGCGTCCAGGGGGAAGTGGTGGGCAGCCACTACACCTTCAAGGGGCTACGCAAGGACGGCTCCAGCCTGGACGTGGAAGTGTTCGGCACCCGCACCGAATTCCGGGGGCGCCCCGCCATCGCCGGCCTGCTGTTGGATGCCAGCGCCCGTTGCGAGGCGGAGCGGGCCATGAGCAAGCAGCTCAACCTGATCGCCCAATTGCTGGAAACCATTCCCAATCCTGTGCTCTACAAGGATGCCCAGGGCCGCTATCTAGGCTGCAACAAGGCCTTCGAGGCCTTCATGGGCTATGCGCGGGAGGACATGATAGGCAAGACGGTGTACGACATTTCGCCGCGGGAAGTGGCGGAAGTCCATGACCACATGGACCAATTGATTTTCAAGACGCCGGGCATCCAGTCCTACGAGGGGGTTGCCACCCACCGTGATGGCAGCCGACGCGACGTGATGTTCTACAAGGCCCCCTTCAACAATGCCGATGGCAGCGTCGCCGGTTTGGTGACGGTGATCGTGGACATCACCGAGCGCAAGCGGGCGGAAGAATTGATCTGGCACCAAGCCAACTACGACAGCCTGACCAAGCTGCCCAATCGCCGCCTGTTCTACGACAGGTTGGCCCAATCCCTGCGCATGGCCCACCGGGGCAGCCTGCAACTGGCCCTGTTGTTCATCGACCTCGATCGGTTCAAGGAAGTGAACGATTCCCTCGGCCATAACGTCGGCGACGAACTCCTGGCGGAGGCGGCGCGGCGGATCGGCGCCTGTGTACGCGAGTCGGATACGGTCGCCCGTCTGGGCGGCGACGAGTTCACCGTCATCCTGCCGGACCTGGCCGACACGGATGATGCCGAGCGGGTGGTGCTTTCCATCCTCGACGCCCTGTCGGCGCCTTTTGCCCTGGGCAACGACATCGCCTATGTGTCCGCCAGCATCGGCGTCACCCTCTATCCGCGGGATGCGGACAACGCCGAGGCCCTGCTCAAGAATGCCGATCAGGCCATGTATGCGGCCAAGGCCGAGGGACGCAACGGCTTCAGCTATTTCACCCCGTCGCTCCAGGCGCGGGCGGTGGACCGGTTGCGCATCGGCAATGACCTGCGTCAGGCATTGCCCAGCGGGCAATTGGAGGTTTACTACCAGCCCATCCTCGACCTGCACAGCGGCCAGATCGTCAAGGCCGAGGCCCTGCTGCGTTGGCACCATCCGGAACGGGGCATGGTCAGCCCTGCCGTCTTCATCCCCTTGGCGGAGGAGCTGGGCTTGATCAACGAAATCGGGGACTGGGTGTTCCACCAGGCAGCCCACATGGCGGCCCTGTGGCATCGGGCGAATGCCGCCCTGCCGGCAACCCAGCGCTTCCCGGTGCAGGTGGCGGTGAACAAGTCGCCCCGCCAATTTTCCAGCGCTTGCGACGAAGGTGTCTGGATCGATTACCTGAAGGGAATCGGCGTGCCGCCCAGTTGCGTCGCCGTGGAGATTACCGAGGGCTTGTTGTTGGACGAACGGCCGGAAATCAAGGCCCGCCTGATGAACTTCCGCGATGCCGGCATGCAGATATCCCTGGATGACTTCGGCACCGGCTATTCCGCCATGGCCTACCTGAAGCGTTTCGAGATCGATGTGCTGAAGATCGACCAGTCCTTCGTCCGCGACTTGATGACGGACCCGGGCGACCTGGCCATTTCGGAAGCCATCATCGCCATGGCCCACAAACTGGGCATCGCCGTGGTGGCGGAGGGCATAGAAAGCGAAGAGCAGCGCAAGCTGTTGGCCGATGCCGGTTGCGATTTCGGCCAGGGCTACCTGTTTTCCCGGCCGGTGCCGGCGGAACAGTTTTGGCGCCAGCTCAACCTGGGGTCTTATCCCGAATCGGTGTAGAACAAAGTCAAAAGCATTAGCCACGGGGACACGGGGAAAGACAAGGACTTTCCTGTTATTGGATGCGCTTGCCGGTTTTCCCCGGGTTCCCCGTGGCTAACCAGTCTTTATGGCTCAGGCTAGGCGGATTTCTTCAACAGGCTTTCCACCAGGGACTGGAACTGGGCAAAATCAGGTTCCCCCAGGTAGGTTTGCACAATGCGGCCCTGCTTGTCGATCAGCACGCTGGTGGGGGTCAGGCGAACGCCGCCGAAGGCCCGGGCGATGTCGCCCTTGCTGTCCATGGCGACTTTGAAGGGCAGGGCGTTCTTCTCCGCGTAGTTCTTCACGTAGTCGGTGGGGTCGTAGTCCATGGCCACCGCCAAGGTTTCATAGCCCTGGGCGGCGTACTTCTGGTGCACGGCCACCAACTTGGGCATTTCCCCCATGCAGGTGGTGCAACTGGTGGCCCAGAAATTCACCAGCACCACCTTGCCTTTGAGATCGGCCAGGTTCAGGGTTTCCCCCCGCAGCGTGGTGGCGCTCACCATCGGCGCCATGGGCTTCTGCGAGACTTCCAGCCAGACGCCGATGGAAATGGCAAGCACCAGCGCAAAAATGCCAAACAATTTCAATTTCATTGCGATAATCCTTTATCGGTGGCCCCGGCAGGCGCGAGCGGCAACTGATAGCAGCAGACAAAGAACGCCATTCTGGACATTTTGGGTCCCGCTGTCACCTTTTGCCGATAGCGAAGACCAGGGACAAGACCATGAAAATCGACCTGCGCAAGATTTACCGTTTCGACCCCGTCGCCATGAACGGCGATGGCAGCCTGCCCAGCGGTGGCGACATCTATTACGAATGCACCGAGTGCAAGCATATCGTCAGTTCCGTATCCCATCTCAAGGCAGCCTGTGAATGCGGCAACCTGGACGGTGGACAGGGTAAGACCCATGTTCGTTCCCCGGACAAGGTGAATCCCCTGCGCGGCAAGCTGCGCTGATAACCCCACCTACCGCCGGCCCCGCGACGGCCGCTGCGTTCTCGAAGCAAAGATTCCTGTGTCCCACGGCTTAAACACTCCCCAGCGGGAGGCGGTGCATTACCTGGACGGGCCGTTGTTGGTGCTGGCCGGCGCCGGTAGCGGCAAGACCCGCGTCATCACCCAGAAGATCGCCTGGATGATCGAGGGCTGCGGCTATCCGTCCAACAAGATTACCGCCATCACCTTCACCAACAAGGCCGCCAAGGAAATGAAGGAGCGGGCCGACAGCCTGCTCAAGGACGGCAAGGCCGACGGCCTCAGCGTCAGCACCTTCCATTCCCTCGGCGCCCGCTTCCTGCGCCAGGAGGCCCGCCACCTAGGTCTCAAACCCGGATTTTCCATCCTCGACGCTTCCGACACGACGGGCTTGTTCCAGGAGTTGCTGTCCCATGCCGACAAGGCGCAGGTGCGCATGGTGCAGAACCGCATCTCCCTCTGGAAAAACGCCTTGCTCGGGCCGGAGCAGGCCCTGGCGGCAGCGGCGGACGAATTCGAACGCAATGCGGCGGCCACCTATGGCGAATACGAGAAGACCCTGCGCGCTTACCAGGCGGTGGACTTCGATGATCTGATCCGCCTGCCGGTGAATTTGCTGGAGAGCAATGAAGAAGTGCTGGCCCGTTGGCAGAGCCGCATCTGGCACCTGCTGGTGGATGAGTACCAGGACACCAACCGCTGCCAGTACCGGCTGATGCGCCTCCTGGCCGGGCCCAAGGCCGCGTTCACCGCGGTGGGGGACGACGACCAGTCCATCTACGCCTGGCGTGGCGCCGACATCGGCAACATCCATCTGCTGCAAGAGGATTTTCCCCGCCTCAGGGTGATCAAGCTGGAGCAGAACTACCGCTCCACCACGCGCATCCTGCAAGCCGCCAACGCGGTGATCGCCAACAATCCGAAGATATTCGAAAAGAAACTCTGGTCCGACCACGGCCACGGCGACGCGGTGCATGTGCAGTTCTGTCGCGATGACGGCCACGAAGCGGAATGGGTGGCGTCGCGGCTGTTGGCCCACAAGTTCCAGCACCGGGGGAAGTGGGCCGACTATGCCGTGCTCTACCGGGGCAACCACCAGGCCCGGGCCATCGAGCAGCAATTCCGCCAGAACAAGGTGCCCTATGTCATCTCCGGTGGCCAATCGTTTTTCGAGAAGGCCGAGATCAAGGACATCACCAGCTACCTGCGCCTGATCGCCAACCCCGACGACGACCCCGCTTTCATCCGCGCCATCACCACGCCCAAGCGTGGCGTCGGCGGCGCTACCCTGGAGGCGCTGGGGCGCCATGCTGGCAACCGCCATGTCAGCCTGTTCCAGGCCGCGGTGGAGGTGGGCATCGAGCAGCACCTCAACGAAAAGCAGCTCAAGGGCGTAAGGGAATTCTGTGCCTTCATCGTGCGCATGGAGGGGCGCGCCGGGCGCGAGCCGGCGCGGGCGGTGATCGAGGATCTGCTCAAGGCCATCAGCTACGAATCCTGGCTGTTCGAATCCCTGGATACCCGCGAGGCCGAAGGCAAGTGGGCCAATGTGCGCGACTTCACCGAATGGCTGTCGAAAAAGGGCGACGAGGAAAACAAGAACCTGCTGGAACTGACCCAGACGGTGGCCTTGATTTCCATGTTGGACAAGAACGACCAGGACCAGGACGCGGTGCAACTGGCCACCCTGCACGCCTCCAAGGGCCTGGAGTTCCGCCATGTGTTCCTGGTGGGGGTGGAAGAAGGCATCCTGCCCCATCGCGACTCCCTGGAGCCGGGCAAACTGGAAGAGGAGCGCCGCCTCATGTACGTGGGCATCACCCGCGCCCGCATGAGCTTGCATGTGAGCTATTGCAGAAAGCGCAAGACCGGCCGCGAATGGCGGGAATGCGAGCCCTCGCGCTTCATCGAGGAGATGGGGGAAGACCTGAAACGGGTCGGCGGCGAGGAGTCTGCGCCGACCCAGGAGGAAAAGGCTGCCGGGCGGGCCCGCTTCGCCCAGTTCAAGGCGCTCTTGGACAAGTCGACGAGCTGAACGGCAAGATTGCCGCCCGTGATAAACTCAACCGATGTTAATGGAATGTATTTCCATGACAAAGCAGTTCGGCGACCGATGTTCTCCGTCCCCATCGCGGCAAGTTGGCGATCACCTTGCGGCAGCGGATGACATGAGGCCTTGAGAAGCGTACCGAGCCCGTATAGAGGTGGCGTATGGACGCAGGGAAAATGGCACCCGCCATGGCGGGAGTCGGAAAGCCGGCTCATGTCGGCGACTGCTGGTGCAAATACTGCCGCATCTACGCAAGCATGCGTGATGCGTTTGTTCTGTTTGATTTCCAGGGCAAGCTGCTTGAGTGGAATGTCGCCTTTGCGGAGATGGTGGGCTATTCCGCCGACGAGTTGATAAAGCTGCGCCACAGTGATCTGACGCCGAGCAAATGGCATGGGGCCGAGGCGCAGATGATTGAACAGCAGATCATTCCCCACGGCCAATCGCGGCTGTACGAAAAAGAATATGTCCGTAAGGATGGGACGGTCTTCCCAGTTGAGCTGAAAGCGCACCTGCTGCGTGATGGCGCCGGCCAACCGGAGGCGGTATGGGCTATCGCTCGGGACATCAGCGAGCGCAAACGGGTGGAAGAGCTGCTGCGTGAACAGGAGGAGTTCTTTCGCCTGATCGCCGAGAACAGCGGCGACTTCATCGCGGTGCTCGATTTGAATGGACGGCGCCTGTACAACAGCCCCTCCTACAAGCACTTCTTCGGCGACCCGGCCTATTTGCGCGGCACCGATTCCTTCAACGAGATACATCCCGACGATCAGGAGCGGGTCAAGCGAGCCTTCCTTGAAACCGTCAGAACCGGTGTCGGCCAGCGCCTGGAGTTCCGTTTCGTCCTGCCCGACGGCGCGGTGCGGCAGATGGAATCCCGCGGCGGCGTGGTCAAGGATGCCGGTGGCAAACCCTTGCGCGTAGTCGTGGTCTCCAACGATATTACCGAGCGCAAGAAGGCCGAGGAACAGATCTACAGCCTGGCTTTCTACGACAGTCTGACCGGATTGCCCAACCGACGCATGCTGAGCGACCGTTTGCGTCAGGCCATGGCGACAACGAAGCGCAGCGGCCGTTGCGGCGCACTGATGTTCCTCGACCTGGACAACTTCAAACCCATCAACGACGCCCACGGCCATAGTGTCGGCGACCTGCTGCTGAGCGAAGCCGCGCGGCGCATCGAGAGCTGTGTGCGGGAAGTGGACACCGTGGCCCGCTTCGGCGGCGACGAGTTCGTGGTCTTGCTCAGCGACCTTGATGTGGTCAAGGCCGAGTCCGCCGGTCAAGCTTGGAAGGTGGCGGAAAAAATTCGCCTCAAATTGGCGGAGCCGTATTCATTGCCGGTGCACCGCGAAGGCAAGGAAATTTATGTCGAGCACCAGTGCACACCCAGCATCGGCCTGGTGCTTTTCGTTAATCATGAGTATTCCGAGGAAGATTTGCTGCGCTGGGCCGATATCGCCATGTATCGGGCGAAGGACGAGGGCCGTAACCGGGTATACCTCATCACCCCCGGTGATTCGACGACGCTGACCCCCTGACTCCGTTTGCAAGCCCCTCCGCCTAGCGGCGGAATACGTACAAAGCGGCGCATAATCCGCCGCCGACGGCATATAACAGCCAGGTATCGGAGACCGCATATGGGTAGAGCATCAGCGCAACGCCCAGCCATGTGGGGTAGGGAAGGGATGCCTTCTTGCCGTAGCGATAGGCGGCATAGCCGATGATGCTGAAGAGCACGCCGCCAAACAAGTAAGCCGGGCCGGGCAAGGTGAAGCCCATCGATTCGAGGGTTTTTAGATCGTCCATGGTTCCACCCTGGGGTAGCGGCGGATTGTAGTCCTGTTGCGGCAGACGCTTGGGCCAGGCGCCGAATGCTTCAGCCGCGGAGATGATGACGAGAGGGGGTGTCAGTACCGCTCGCCCTTTTCCACCCCTTGCGAGGCGCCGCTATCCAGCACCAGTTTGACCAATTGGGCGACTGAAGCCACTTTGAGTTTTTCCCGGATATTGGCGCGGTGCACCTCCACGGTCTTCTTGCTGATGCCCAGCTCGTAGGCAATCACCTTGCTCGGTTTCCCGGCGATCAGGTGGTCCACCACTTCCCGTTCCCGGGGCGACAGGGAAGCCAGGGAGTTCGACGTCTTGTCGATTTCTTTCTTGCGCCGATAGGCGTCCATGGACTGATTCGCCGCCACCTGGATTCTGTCGATCAGGTCCTGGTCGTTGAACGGCTTTTCGATGAAATCGAAAGCGCCCTGCTTCATGGCCTTTACCGACATGGGAATCGTGCCGTGGCCGGTCAGGAACAGGACCGGGAAGGCGCTGCCCCGGCCCTGGATCTTCTCCAGCAATTCGAAGCCGCCCATGGCCGGCATGCGCACATCCAGCAGTAGGCACCCCGGTTGATCGGGGTCGTAGCCGTCCAGGAATTCCTGGCCGTTGCGGAATGCCAGGACTTCGTAGCCAACCGACTCGATCAACCAGCGCAGGGAGGTACGGACGCCATCGTCGTCGTCCACCACATAGACGACAGGGGTCACCGAGGGCGGGCTGATGGGCGGTCTAAGCATGGTCGCTTTCCTGGGCAAGGGGCAGGGAGAAATGGAATACCGCGCCGCCATCGGCACGGGTCGTGGCCCAGAGGTGGCCGTCATGGGAGTCGATGATGGAACGACACAGGGAAAGGCCGATGCCCAAGCCTTCCTTCTTCGTGGTGAAAAAGGCATCGAATATTTTTTCCGGATTCGATCGCGGCAGACCGTGGCCGCGGTCCTCGATGGCAACGCAGGCTTTGCCTCCCGATGATGTTTGTACGAGGATGCGCAACAGCCGTTTTTCCTGCGGGGTATCCGTCATGGCTTCAATGCCGTTGCAGGCGAGATTGGCGATGACCTGCTCGATCAGCACCCGGTCGCAATTCACCGGAACCGGCGTGGCCCCCGGCAGGATTTCAAAGCGGACGGCACTGGGCTTGCATTGGATTTCGATGAAGGTGGAGATGTCCTGCACGATGCTGCGCAGATCCGCCATTTCCCGATGGAACAGGCTCTTCCGGGTGAAGTCCCGCACGGTGCGGATGATCCTGCCGGCCCGCTCCGCTTCCTTCTGGGTTTCCTTGAGCACTTCCAGCAAGCCGCTGGTGGACACATTGCCGGCCTTGACGCGGCGTATGGTGCCGCCGATGTAATTGACGATGGCAAAGAAGGGCTGGTTCAGTTCGTGGGCCAGGGCAGAGGACATTTCCCCCATGGTGGACAAGCGGGCGACATGGCTGAGCTCATGGTCCCGCAGTTTGGCTTTTTCCTCCGCTTCGACGCGGGCGGTGATATCCCGGAAGTTGATCAGCAGCCCGCCCACGCTTTCATCCTTCAGGAGGTTCTTGCAACTGGCCTCGTGGATACGGATGGCGCCGTTGCGATGGCGGATGCGGTACTGGGTCGCCAGGGTTCCCTGGTCGGACTCCGTCAGCGAGGCCAACGCCTCCTTCATGGCCGGAACGTCCTCGGCCAGGATGGCGTCGAAAATGCTGCGGTCCCGGATGTCCCTTTCCCGATAACCGAGGATGTGCCGGATGGATGGCCCTATCCAGCGCACCAGGCCATGGGGGTCGAGGATGGCGATGCCGTCGGCGCTGTTGGAAATCAATTTCCTGTAATACAGCTCGCGGCCCTTGATGCGCAGTTCCGCCGCCTTCCTGTCGCTGATGTCCCGGACCAGGGCCAGGATGCGGTGGGAATCCCCGAGCAGGATGCGTTTCAGGTTCACTTCCGCCGGGAACTCCTTGCCTTCCTTGGTTTTAATCCACCACTCGAAAATCTGCGGCCCGGTCTTCACCGCCCTGTGAATCTGCTGGGTGGCGTGGTTGAAGTCATAGCCCCTGTCCTGGCAACTGATGCCGCCCACGGTGAGCGCGAACAATTCCTCCTTGGAATAGCCGGTCATTTCGGAGGCCATGCGATTGGCGTCAAGGATCAAACCGCTCACTTCGTCGTGGATGAAGATGCCGTCGTTGGCGTGATCAAAAACATCCTGATAGTGGTTCGCCTTGTTCATATGAATCCGTTTCCAATGCCCGGAAATTCAGGGCTGCTGGGTCAATGGTCGCCCTTGGATGGCCCATGGGGAATAAGGACTAATACCTAGTGCTTAGGTGGAATTCCGAATTTCCCCCTTTTCCAAACACCAA
Organism: Rhodocyclaceae bacterium; assembly: GCA_003963315.1. Classification (GTDB taxonomy): domain Bacteria; phylum Pseudomonadota; class Gammaproteobacteria; order Burkholderiales; family Rhodocyclaceae; genus AWTP1-18. The sequence continues at coordinate 18,610 of RXJP01000051.1, forward strand.
TATTCTGGCCCTGAATTCTGCCGGCACTACCGCGCTACTGGGATATCCGCCGCAGAAGCGCCGCCAAGGTCGGGCGGTGTCAGGAACCCTCAATTCGTGCGTTGGAAAAGGAGATTCAACTGTGGCCCCGAAGAATGCAATCGCTTTAGACGTGGTTAACGTGTCGTCCTACACCCAGGGAATCGTCGGGCCCAGCAATGCGATGCTCGGCCCCGTTAAGAACGGCGGCACCATCGTGACGGGCACGCCCCCCGGCTGCTGGGGTCCCATGATAACGCCCAAGTTCCACGGCGGCCACGAGGTCAGCCAGCCGGTGGCGGTGGAGGGTGCGGAGATCGGCGACGCCGTCGCCCTCAAGCTGAAGCGGGTGGAAGTCACCTCCCTCGCCACCTCCTCCGGCGTCATGGCCTTTGTGGATGGCCGCTACATCGGCGACCCCTTCGTTTCCAAGCTCTGCCCCAACTGCGGCACCATGGCCCCTCCCAGCCACCTGGAGGGTATCGGCGACAATGCCGTCCATTGCGATGTCTGCGGCGCCGAGGTCAATGCCTTCCGCTTCACCAATGGCTACGTGATCGTTCTCGACAAGGAGAACAAGGTTTCCATCACCGTGGGTAAAGAGGTGGCCAGCGAGCTTGCCCGCAACGCCGCGGAAAATTCCCGCCTGCCCGCCGCTTCGGAGCAGCACTCCATCCTCGCCCTGGCCCGGGCCGACATTGCCGGCCTGGCTGCCCACATGCAGCCCTTCCTCGGCAATATCGGCACCACCCCTTCCACGGACATTCCGGATTCCCACAATGCCGGCGATTTCGGTTCCTTCCTGGTGGATGCGCCCCATACCTACGCCCTGTCCCAAGAGGCCCTGGATCAGCACAAGACCGACGGTCATATGGACACCAACTCCGTGCGCGAAGGCGCGATCCTGATCTGTCCGGTGAAGGTCAGCGGCGCCGGCATCTACATGGGCGACATGCATGCCCAGCAGGGCAACGGCGAGATCGCCGGCCACGCCACGGACGTTTCCGGCGAAGTCGAACTGGAGGTGGAAGTCGTCAAGGGCCTGGCCCTGGACGGCCCCATCCTGTTGCAGCGCCCCGACGACCTGCCGCCCATGGCGCGGCCCATGAACGCCGCGCAAAAAAGCGCAGTGCGCGCCTTGGCTGCCAAGTTCGGCCAGAAGGAAATCGAGGAAAACGGCCCGATCACCTTCATCGGCAGCGGTCGCAATCTCAACGACGCCACCAAGAACGGCCTGGACCGTGCGGCCAAGGTGACTGGGCTGCCCTACGACGAGATCCTGAACCGGGCCACCATCGCCGGCTCCATCGAAATCAGCCGCCTGCCGGGGGTGGTGCGGGTGACCTTCCTCTGCCCCATGGCCATCCTCGAACGCCTGGGTATCGCCCATCTCGTGCGCAAGCAATACGGACTCGAGTGATGCGCGGCGGCGGAGCGTAATCCCTCCGTCGCCGGCGAAGCCAGACCCTTACGCATATCCCATAACACCGGAGCCACAGCAATGAGCAATGCCGATCTGAAAAGAGCGATGGACGACTACGCCCTGGAGACCGTGCCCGATGCCGCCCGCAAGGGCTGGTTGCAGCTTTCCTGGAGCACGATAGGCATCGTCACCACCCTGGTCCAGTTGTTTGTCGGGGCACTGACTTGTTTCGTCGCGGGTATCGAGACGGCGCTCAAGGCCGGTTTGATCGTGGCCCTGGTCGGCTCGGCCCTGGGCTGGGCCGTAGGCCACGTGGCCTACAAGACGGGTCTCTCCAGCACCCTGCTGGCCCGCCAGTATGGACTGGGGCATTGGGGCTCCCTGGCGATGTCGGCGGTTTTCGGGTTCATGATCATCGGCTTCATCGCCATGGAAAATGCCCTGCTCTACAAGGGCATCATTTTCTATTTCGGCATTGAGGATTCGGCCCGGGCCAGCATGGCTGTCTATGCCGTGCTGACCCTGCTCTGGGTGGGCCTCACGGCCTTCGGCTTCACCCTGATCACCCGCATCTCTTCCTGGCTGCTGCTCACCTTCCTTGCCGTGCTGGGCTACATCCTCGTCCATGTCATCGGCGGCTCCGGCATGTCCTTCGCGCAAGCCATGAGCTTCGGCCCCCAGGTGCCCCTGGATGTGCAGGCGGCCATGGGCGCCACCACGGAATTCGGCCGACTCGCCTTCTGCATCAACGTGCTGATCGGTTCAGCCGGCGCCCTGGCCCTGGTGGACGCCGACCTGGGGCGCTATGCCCGCAGTTCCAAGGACATCGGCCTGGCGGCCCTGCTGGGCAACCTGTTCATGGACATCGGCATGTTGAGCCGGCGGTGCGGTGCTCTATGCCGGCATGCAGGAGCTGGCCGCCTATTACCAATCGTCGGGCCTGGCGAGCGGCACCCCGGCGCAGATGGCCGCCCTGCAAGGGCCCGACGCGATTGCCGCCGCTTTCATCGTGTTCGGCGGGGCGGTGGGGGCGCTGCTGATGTTCGTCGCCCAGTCCAAGGCCCAGGTGCTCAATACCTACAGCGCCTCCCTGTCCCTGACCAATTTCTTCGACGTGACCCTGGGCTGGCGTCCCGGCCGACTGACCTTCGTCGTGCTGGCCAATGTCTTGGCGCTGGTCATGCTGTGGGGCGCGATCCTCGATTGGTTCCACGGCTTCATCACCGTGCTGGGCATCCTCACCACCTGCTTCAGCGCCGTGATCATCCTCGATTTCTTTTTCGTCCGGCCACGCCTGCATGCCGCCGCATTGGCCGCGGTCGCCGCCGAGAAGGTCAATTGGGCGGGGTTGATCACCTGCGCCCTGGCCTTCGTTTTAGCCCACTACGTTCTCAATCAATACGTCGAGATCGAATTCGCCACCTCCATGGTCGTCAGCGCATTGCTGTATCCGCCGCTGCGCCTCTGGTGGATGGCGGGTGGAAAAACGGCAACGGCGCTGTCCCGGGCCGAATGAAGGATAGCCAACGGAGAAATTAGGAAAACAACAACAAGCAGTACCGAATCAGATCAATCCGCATCTGGAGTTAAGGAGAAAACATGAACGCAGTAAACGAATTGAAATGGGCGGCGAAGTATCCCGACCTGGGCACCGAACCCATCGGCGTGGAGCCCTGCATCTCGCCGGAGTTTTATGAAAAGGAACGGGAGAAGGTGTTCCTCAAGACCTGGCTCAAGGTCGGCCGCGTGGAAGAAATCCCCAATCCCGGCGATTACAAGGTCAAGAAGCTGTCCTTCGCCAAGACATCGGCGATCCTGATCCGCGGCAAGGACGGCGTGATCCGCGGCTTCCACAATATCTGCTCCCATCGCGGCAACAAGGTCATCGTCGAGGACGGCGAGGAAACCTTCGGCAAGAACAAGGCCGCCGTGGTCACCTGCCGTTTCCATGGTTGGGTTTACGATGCCAAGGGCGCCATCGCCTCGGTGCCGGAAATCGAGAAATTCCATGCCGGCTTCGACAAGGAAAAGAACGGCCTGACCCCCATCCATACCGCCGTGTGGGAAGGTTTCATCTTCGTCAATCTGGATCGGGCCGAGAAAGTGGAACCCCTCGATTCCTATCTGGGCGGCATCGGCAAGCATCTGTCCGGCTTCCCCTATCACGAGCTGACCCAGTGCTTCAGCTACAAGACCTACCTGGATTGCAACTGGAAGGTCGCCCACGACGCCTTCGCCGAGGCCTACCACGTGGCCACCATCCACGCCGGTTCCTTCCCCAATGTGTTTTCCTCCGGCCTGTCGGACGTGCAGCTGTTCGGTCCCCATCGGACGACCGCCATCTGCCTGTCCCTCAACGCCGAACCCACCCCCGTGGCGAAGATCGCCAATTCCCTGGCTACCGGTTCCCTGGTGGCGCAGCGCGGCGCTTCCATGCTGCCCAAGTCGGTGAATCCCTCCCGCCGGGATGATTTCTCCTTCGAACTGTCGGTGCTGTTCCCCAACCTGCTGCTGCATATCTCCGAAGGCATCTGGTTCACCCACCAGTTCTGGCCCATGGCCCACAACAAGACCCTGTGGGAAGGGAAGTACTACGTCCGTCCGCCCAAGACCAACAGCGAACGCTGGGCCCTGGAGCACGCCCAGTGCCTGCAACGGAACGCCTGGCTGGAAGACACGGCGACCATGGAAGACACCCAGACCGCCCTGGAATCCGGCGCCAAATCCGTGATGCACCTGCAGGACGACGAAGTCCTGATCCGTCACGGCTACAAGACCATCGAACAATACATGGATGCGGAGTGAGAAATGAGCAACGTGAATTTGCCCAAGAACTTTGAAATGCTCGAGCCGCTGGTGGCCACCTGGTCCCTGGCGACCCAGAACGAACGCCAGACGCGGCGCATCCACTCCTCCCGGGGAGAACTCCGTGCCTTCTACGACGCCATGCTGCCCCGACTGCCGGCGATCCTGGAGCACGTGGATAAATATCCCTTGGGCGAACTGCCGCCGGATGCCAGCCGCCTGTTCCATCTGGCGCTCTCCCTGGCCGAAGTGGCGCCCCATGTGGAGTTGTACGGCGGCGATCCCAAGGTGCCCCACAGCTTCGACGAAGCGCGCTTCGTCGCCGACTACGGACACATCCCGGATTGAGATCCGCCATGGCGAAATCATCCTCCCAAACCGAACTTTCCCGGCGGATCGCCCGCCTGGAGGATATCGAGTCCGTCCGCCGCTTGGTGGCGGACTACGGTATCGCGGCGGATCGGGGGAATGATCCGGTGCTGTTCGCCGAGCTGCTGGCCGCCGATGCCGTCTGGGAGGCCGAAGGTTTCGGCCGCCACGAGGGTGCGGCGACCATCACCGCCGCCTTGGCCGCCATCGGCCGCGATGCGATCAAGTGGTCCCTGCACTACATGGTCTCCCCCCGCATCGACATCGACGAAGACGGCCTGCGCGGCAAGTGCCATTGGTATCTGTGGGAACTGGCGCGGATTTCCGACGAAAAGGGGGAGCGGCGGGCCCATTGGATCGGCGGTTGGTACGACACCGAGCTCCTGCGGGAGGACGGACGTTGGAAATTTCTCCATATCAAGCTGAGCATCAAATTGCTCAGCGAACATAAAGACGGATGGAACGAGCTCCCCTGAGGGCGGAGCCGCATTCCAGGTCAACGTGAAAGGATTGAAGATGCGCAAGATTGCATTGATTGGCGGCGGCCAGGCGGGCCTGATGCTCGGCTTCAAGCTATTGAATGCCGGCTATCCGGTAACGATCTACACCGACCGCACACCGGAGCAGGTACTCAATTGCCGGATCCCGAGCACGGCCTTCCTGTTCGACAGCACCTTGAACATGGAACGGGAGCTGGGGCTGAACTTCTGGGAAGACCTGGCGCCTTTCGGTGAGGGTATCCATGTGGATTTCCGGACGCCGGATGGCAATAGCGTGATGACGGTGCAGGGCAGTCTGGGTACAAAAAAAGGCCAGGCCCTGGATCAGAGAACCAAATTCTGCCGTTGGCTCCAGGAGTATGAAAAACGCGGCGGCAAGCTGATTGTGCAAGCCGTTTCGGTCAGCGACCTGGAGACCATTGCCAAGGAAAACGACCTGACCCTGGTGGCCGCCGGCAAGGGCCCGATCAATGCCCTGTTCCAGCGGGACGATAGCCGCAGCGTTCACGAAAAAGCGCCGCGCAACCTGGCCGCCTTCGTTGCCGTCGGCAAGAAGCTGACCGGCGACCGGCCCTGGAAGCGGGCCCCTTTCCGGCCCCTGCGTTTCAACTTCATCTTCGGCGTGGGCGAGTTTTTCTCCCTGCCCTTCTACACCCACTCCCGCGGCGAGAGCCGAAGCTTCCTGTTCGAGGCGGTGCCCGGCGGTCCCATGGACATCTTCCAGGATGCCCGCTCCGGGGAGGAGCTCATCAAGCTGGCCAAGGAGGTGGTGGCCAAATACGCCCCCGATGACCTCCACCACATGGATCAGATCGAACTGGCGGATGCCGATGCCTGGTTGAAAGGGTCCTTCGTGCCCACGGTGCGCAAACCCATCGGCATCCTTCCTTCCGGCGCCAAGGTGATGGCCCTGGGCGATACGGCGGTGGTGAACGACCCCATTGCCGGCCAGGGGGCCAACAATGCGGCGCGCATGGTGAGCTACGTCTTCGACCGGATCGTGGCCCAGGGCGACAAGCCCTTCGACCAGGACTGGATGAGCGACGTTTTCGAAACCTTCTGGAACGAATCCGCCAAATACACCACGAATTTCACCAACGCGCTTTTGCAGCCCCCTGGCGAACCCATCATGGCGGTGCTCCAGGCCGCCACTACCAACAAAGCCATCGCCGACGACTTCATGCAGTGTTTCGACAATCCGCGTACCTACTGGCCGTGGATCGAAGACTTGGACGCCGCCCGCCAATTCGTTGCGGAAAGGACGCCCCGTGCTGTCGCCTAATGGAGTGAAGAAGGCGGACTGGGTCAGCGATACGACGGCCGGCGATCCCCGGGATTTCCGCATCGCCCTGGGCTGCTTCGCCACCGGCGTGACCATCGTGACAACCCTGGGCAGCGATGGTCGCTATGTCGGCCTGACGGTCAATTCCTTCAGTTCGGTGTCCATGGATCCGCCCCTGGTGCTGTGGAGCATCGCTGCCAAGTCGCCCAACCTCAAGGCCTTCCAGGAGTGCTCGCACTTCGCCATCAATGTCCTGGCCGACGACCAGACGGACCTGTGCAAGGTTTTTTCCACGCCGGTGGCCGACAAGTTTGCCGGCGCCTCCATCACGGCGGGAGAGGAAGGCGTCCCCCTGATCGATGGCGCGGTGGCTCAGTTCGAATGTGAGCGTTTCGCCTGCTATCCCGGCGGCGACCATGAAATCGTCGTCGGCCGCGTCACCCGGATGCGGCGCAGCGACCGCTCGCCCTTGTTGTTCTGCAAGGGGGAACTGCGTTCCTTGCCCGCCGCGCCAAAACTCATGGTTGCCTGATGAAAGGAGATTCCATGTTGCTGCTTGAAAACAAGGGCGCCATCGTCACCGGCGCATCCACCCTGATCGGCGCTGCGGTGGCCAGGGCTTTGGTTGGGCAAGGCGCCAAGGTGGTGTTGGCGGACGTGGATGCCGACAAGGGCGAAAAGCTCGCCGGGGAATTGGGCGGCAAGGCGGTCTTCGTCAAGACCGATGTTTGCGCCGATGAGCAGATCGATGGGGCGGTGGCCTCGGCCATGAAATTCTGCGGCCGCATCGATGTGCTGGTGAACATCGCCGCCGCGTATGTGGACAATGGCCCCGCGTCACCCCGGGAGGATTGGCTCAAGTCCTTCGACATCAACCTGTTCGGTGCGGTGATGTTCCTCCGTGCGGTCAGGCCGCACATGGCCGCGGTGGGCGGTGGCGCAGTGGTGAATTTCGGTTCCACCAGCGCCCATGTCGCCCAGGCGGGCCGCTGGACCTATCCCGCCACCAAGGCGGCGATGCTGCAATTCACCCGCAGCGCCGCCCTCGATCTTGCCGCCGATGGCATCCGCGTCAACGCGGTGTCCCCCGGCTGGACCTGGTCGGGCATCCTCGACTTGATATCCGGCGGTGACCTGGAAAAAACCAATCGCGTCGCCGCCCCGTTCCACATGCTCAAAAGGGTGGCGACACCGGAAGAGGTGGCCAATGCCGTCACCTTCCTTTGCACCCCGCAATCCTCCTTCATTACCGGCGCCAACCTGCCGGTGGACGGCGGCTATTCGGCCATGGGGCCGGAGCAGATGCTTTCGCCCATCGCCCAATTGATGGGTTGACCGGTGCAATGCCGATGCTATCCGCCTGCCGTTCTCCTTTTTCGATTCAACAGGAACACTTCATGAAATTCGTTTGCATGTCCAGCGAGATCAAGCCCGGAGAGGCCAAGCGCGTGGAAGTCGACGGCAGGGCGCCGTTGGCGGTCTTCAACCTGGACGGAAAGTTCTTCGTTACCGACGACACCTGCACCCATGGCGACGCCTCCCTGTGCGACGGTGAAATCGACGGCGACGTTGTCGAGTGTCCTTATCACCAGGGCGCCTTTGAAATCGCCACGGGCAAGCCGGCCGGCGCTCCCTGCACGATTCCGTTGCGCACCTACGCCACGCAGGTGACGGAGGGACAGGTGTTTGCGCGTCTGGACGGAGAGGATGGCAATGCCGACCGTCAAGCTTGACGCCAGCGAGATCAGTTTCGATTGCGCACCGGGAGATTCGATGCTCCGGTCCGCCTTGCGCCATGGCATCGGTTTTCCCTATGAATGCGGTGTCGGCGCCTGCGGCACCTGCAAATTCGAGTTGCTGTCGGGAGCGGTGGATTCCCTGTGGGCCGAGGCGACCGGCCTCAGCGAACGGGACCGGAAAAAGGGGCGCCACCTGGGGTGTCAGGCGATTCCCCTGGAGACGTGTTCGGTGAAGGTTCGCTTGGACGACCACTGTCGCCCCGAGATCATTCCCGTCCGTCGCAAAGTGGCCTTCACCGGCTATCGCGATATCACCCATGACATCCGCGAGTTCACCTTCGTCGGTGGCGACCGTGCCGATTTCCTGCCCGGGCAGTTCGCGCTGTTGACCCTTCCCCAGGTGGCCGGCGACCGAGCCTATTCCATGGCCAATCTGGCGAATGACAAGGGCGAATGGAAGTTCCAGGTTCGCCGTCACCCTGATGGCTCAGCGACGACCCTGCTGTTCGACGGCCTTGCGCCGGGACAGGAAATTTTCCTCGATGCGCCCTACGGCATGGCCTATCTGCGCACCGATTCGTCGCGGGACATCGTCTGCATTTCCGGCGGCTCCGGCATCGCCCCCATGTTGTCCATCGCCCAGGGAAAGGCCCGGGACGAGCGTCTTGCAGAAAAGTCTTTGCATTTCTTCTTCGGCGGCAGAACGCCGGCGGACATTTGCGGCGAAGACATCCTCCGGGATTTACCCGGCTACGGCAGCAAGCTGCATTACTACGCCGCCGTTTCCGATGCCGATGCCGCCCATGGCTGGCCCGGCCCGGTGGGACTTATCCATGAGCTGGTGGCCAGCAAGCTAAAGGAAGCGCTGGCCGCCTACGAGTTCTATCTGGCCGGGCCGCCGCCCATGATCCAGGCCGTGCAGAACCTCTTGGTGAGCGAGCACAAGGTGCCGTCCAGCCAGATCCACTTCGACCGTTTTTTCTGATGTACGCGAAGGATTCCCATGACAAGGCTGCGGCGGGCAATCCGCCACAGCGAGGATAGCGTCATGAAAGAGGACGGATGCAAAAACAAGACCGCCAAGACGTTCAAGGTTGCCTGAGTACGCCAGCGTTACTGTTTCTTAACCCAGGAGAGAATGATGATTAGAAAGACAGGGAAAAAAGGGAAGTTATTACGTATCTGGAAAATCGTTGCCCTCGCGGCGATAGCGGCATCAGGATCGGCCCCCGTGATGGCGGAGGACCTGCCGTCAATGGGCGAGGAGTCATCGCCGTGGAAGACGGACGTTTTTTACGAGAACGACACCCATGTCCGGGGCAAGGACCACACCGGCCGCAGCATTGGCCTGTCGAAGTTCCGCAACACCCTGCAGATCGAGTCGGACAAGGGGTTGGGTGATGGCTGGGCCTTCCACAGCGTCCTGCGCGGCACCTGGGACGGCGTCTATCAGATGAACGACAGCAAGTTCGGCGACAAGGCCGGCGGCGCTATCCAACTGGAGAACATCGGCGGACCGGCCGGCGCACCGCCCTTTGCCTCCAGCGCCCCCACAGTTCCCTGGGGTGGCGGTGTGAATGGCGCATCCCCCTTTGTTGGGTTGGGCTTCAACAGCACCAACCCCAACGCCCCCAACTACAACCCCAACCAAGGCCTGGAAGTCCTGGGCGCCAGCTGGCACAACACCAACGGTGGCGTTGCCTTCGGCGTCCCGGTGCGTCCCTGCGACACCGACAGCCGGGGCTGTGCCGACTTTGGTGGTTACGGCAACCTGAAGAAATCGGAACTGGAAAGTCCCGAATTCAACAA
>RXJP01000045.1 GCA_003963315.1 Rhodocyclaceae bacterium
GAGGCTACGGGTTTTACATGGAGGATGCCGCCTGGCAAGTGCTGTCGGTCTCCCCCGAGTTGTTCTTTGATTGGCGCGTGGACGGCGTACTCACCACACGGCCCATGAAGGGCACCGCGCCCCGGGGGCGGACTGCACAGGAAGACCGCGCCGCCGCCGATGTCCTGCGCGCCTCAGCCAAGGAGCAGGCGGAAAACCTGATGATCGTGGACCTGCTGCGCAACGACCTTTCCCGCGTCGCCCGCACCGGCAGCGTCGAGGTGCCCGCGCTGTTTGCCCTGGAAGCGCTGCCCAGCCTGTGGCAGATGACCTCCACCGTGCAATGCGCCACCCGCCCCGGCACCTCCTTGGCCCAGGTGTTTGCCGCCCTGTTCCCCTGTGGCTCCGTCACCGGCGCGCCCAAGGTCACCGCCATGCAGTCCATCACCGAACGGGAGCTGTCGCCTCGCGGCCCCTACTGCGGCGCGTTGGGCATCATCCGCCCCGGCGGCCATGCCACCTTCAGCGTCGGCATCCGCACCGTGGTGGTTCGCAGTGCAGGCGAGCAGCGCCGTGCCGAGTGCGGCATCGGCAGCGGCATTACTGCCGATGCCACAGCGGCGGGCGAATTCGCCGAATGGCAGGCCAAGCGCCGCTTCCTGCTGCGGGCCAGTGCCGGCTTTCAACTGATCGAAACCCTCAGGCTGGAGGCCGGTGAGTATTGGCTGCTGGAGCGGCATCTGTCGCGCCTGGCCGGCAGCGCCGCCCATTTCGGTTTTGATTGGGATGAGAGCCAGGTGAGGGGGGCCTTGGCCACGCTGGCCGCCGCTCATCCCGAAAAAGCCTGGCGGGTGCGCCTGCTGCTGGATCGGCAGGCTGGCATCGCCATCGAAGCCCACGCCCTGGAGCCCACGCCGGCAGCCTACCGTGTCGCCCTGGCCCAGGCGGCGGTGCCCGGCGACGAGGAGTTCCTGCGCCACAAGACCACCGAGCGCGGCGTGTATAGCCGCCACCCGATTCCGGCGGATTGCTTCGACGTGCTGCTCTATAACGAGCGGGACGAACTGACCGAATTCACCAAGGGCAATCTGGTGGTGGAACTGGACGGCCGCCGCCTCACCCCCGCCGCATCCTGCGGCCTGCTGCCCGGCGTGTTGCGGGCGGAACTGCTGGCCCGGGGCGAGATCACGGAAGCGGTGATTCCCCGCGCAGCCCTGGCGCGGGCGACGGGGCTGTGGTTCATCAACGGCGTGCGCGGTCAGGTGCCGGTGGCGTGGGGTGAGTGAGATGGGGCGTGAGGGCTGGGGATGGTTGTCGTGCAGTGGTGCCTGATCGTTGAGCGCTAACCCCCCCCCGCCCCCCTTGTCAGGGGGGAGTTCGAATGGCGATACCGTGAGCAGTCTCCCTCCTCCCCTGATAAGCCTGTCCTGAGCCTCGCCGAAGGAGGGAGGCCGGGAGGGGTTCCGGTTTTGGGCTTGTTCCCAAGTCCCGCCCGCTAGCGCTATTAATCCTTGATGCTGGTGCCGCGTGCATAGCGCAACTGCACCAGGCCTGACGGGTAGGTCTGCGTGGCTTCCAACTTGAGGCTACGGCCCGTGGTGGGCAGCTTGCCCGGCCGGTCGCCCGCTGTGCCGAACAAGGGAACGCCGTCCCCCAGCACCACGGGGATGATGGAGAGGATCAGGCAATCGATCAGATCCGCCCGCAGGAAATGCCCGGCGGTTTCCCCGCCGCCCACCAGCCAGATGCGCTGCCGACCCTGTTGCGCCAAGGCGTTCACCAGGGCAGGGGGATCGCTGTCGGTGAAATGCACCGCAGGCGGCGGCGTTTCCTCCCGGGGCAGCCAGGAGGTGAGGATGTGGCTGGGGGTATCCGGATAGGGCCAGCGCCCGCCGCCCATGGCCAGGCAGTGGCGGTAGGTGCTGCGGCCCATGATGATGGCGTCGGTTTCCGCCAGCAGGGCTTGGTAGCCGTAGTCCTCGCCGGTGCTGTCAAAAGGCGTGAGCCAATCCAGGCCGCCGTCCCGGGCGGCGATGAAGCCGTCCAGGCTGGCGGCCACGTAGTAGGTGATGCGGGGTGTTGCGGTCATGGCGTTCCTGGTGGGGGAAGGACGTGGCCCATGGCCTGGGCGATGGTGGCGAAGTCCTGGCGGCTGACTTCCAGATGGCCGTAACGGAAAGCGTAGCCCCAGCGCTGCTTGTCGCGGATGAAATCCAGTTGCGCCACCAGGGGGCGGATGGGGGCTTCCCGTGCCGGCAGGAATTCCACATCGCGGCGAAAAGGGATGAAGTCGGCGCTCATGGCGAAGGAATACACGTTCCCATCCTTGAGGCGTCCCAGGGCGGTGAAGGCCTGGCAGGCGGGGGATGCCGCGTCCATGGTCTGCCGTGGCGAGTAGTAGGCGATCCAGTCGCCCTGGGCCATGCGCCGCAGGCGCTGGGCCTTGCCGTGGCAAAGCTGGCAGAAACCGCCAGCCAGACCACGGAGCACATGCTCACGGCAGGCCACCCCTATCCAGTAGCGGGGGTAAGCGACCACGGTTCAGGCTCGTGAATGCAGGCCGATGGTATTGCCTTCGCAATCCCGGAACAGGGCCATGTAGCCGACTTCCGGCGCCACCATGGTCTTGCCCAGCAGCACCGTGGCGCCAAGCTTCTCCGCCCGGCCCAGGGGCTGGGCAAGGTCCTCGCCGCCATTCAGATAGGGGATGCAGCCGGACGCGCCGGGCCGGTGGTGCTCGGAACGGCACAGGGCGCCGCCGGTGGCGGGCTGGGTGTAGGGGAAGACGGCCATGTGGCCGTCGCTGCCGGCTTGCCGGTTGAGCTTGGTCGCGAACACGGTTTCGTAAAAAGCGCAGGCGCGATCCATGTCTTGCACGGGAATTTCGAACCAGTTGATGAGGGTGGTCATGAAGTCGTCTCCTTGGGTTTGGGTGAGGGTTGGGAGCGCGCATTCTGCCCAGGGCCTCCTGCCACCCTGCTGTCAGTAGCGTGGTCCGGGGCCGCAAAAACCGGTGTTATGCTGACAGCGTTGTGTCAGCAGCATCCCCTTCCAGGATTTCCCCATGCGCCGTGCCGATAGACTTTTCCGCATCGTCCTCCTCCTCGGTCGGGGCAAGGTGGTCACCGCCCGCGAACTGGCGGAAAGCCTTGAGGTTTCCGAACGCACGGTGTATCGCGATATTGCCGACCTTGCCGTTTCCGGCGTGCCGGTGGAAGGCGCGGCGGGGGTGGGCTATCTGCTGCGCAGCGGCTACCACCTGCCGCCGCTGATGTTCGACCAGGAGGAGCTGCAAGCCCTGGTCATGGGCATCCGCATGGTGCAGGGCTGGGCCGACAACGCCTTGGGCCAGGCGGCGGAAACCGCCCTGGCCAAGATCGAGACCGTGCTGCCCGGTGCGCTACGCCAGGCCACGGCGAACAGCGGCATTGTGGTGCCGGATTTCCACGTGCCCCAGGCCATGGTGGAACCCCTGGAGGATTTGCGTCGGGCCATCGTGGCAGGCCGCAAGGTGAGGCTGGGTTATCGCCGGGCGGACGGAACGACGTCGGCCCGCACCGTGCTACCCCTGTCCCTGTTCTATTGGGGCCAGGTGTGGACCTTGGGGGCGTGGTGCGAACTGCGGGGCGATTACCGCAGCTTCCGTCCCGACCGCATGGATGAGGTGGAATTGCTGGAGGCGAGCTTCCAGGCCGACCAGGCGCGGCTGCTCAAGGGCTACCTCAATGGCGCCCAGTGCGACGGGTTGGCGGAGTAGGGCGTGGGACAGTCTCGTTCATTTATTGCGCTTGTGTTTGTGGCATTGCTGCTGGGCGTGGCGGGGTGCGCCAGTCCGCCGCCGCTCACCGCTGCCGTCAAGGAAACGCCATCCCTGGCCGCCGAGTACGCCGCCTTGCAAAGCAGCCAGGGTGGGCGGCGCTATGGGCTGGACCTCAAGGCATCGTCCCTCCGCATTTATGTTTTCCGGGGTGGGCAGGCCGCCCGGTTGGGCCATAACCATGTGCTGTCCGCGCCGGAGTTCTCGGGCTTCGCCTGGCTGCCGGCGCGGGGCACGACGGGCGGGCGTTTCGACCTGGCTTTCCGCTTGGATCGTTTGGAGATCGACAACCCGCAAGCCCGGGCTGAGGCCGGGGCTGCCTGGAGCAGCAAGCCGTCCGCCGCGGATATCGCGGGCACCCGGGAGCACATGCTGGAAAGCCTGGAAGCGGATCGCTACCCGTGGTTGCGGGTGCGTTCGCTGCAACTGTCGGGGGAATTGCCCAAGATGGCCGCGCAAGTTGAAATCGAACTGCACGGCCAGACGCGCAGTGTGTGGTTACCCCTCATGGTGACCGAACAGGCGAATCGACTCACCGCCAATGGCGCGCTGGTGTTACGTCAAAGCGATTTCGGCATCCGCCCCTATTCGGTTTTCGGCGGCCTGCTGGCGGTGCAGGATGAACTCGTCATCGAGTTCACCCTGGTGGGCAATGGGTTGTCTGCCGGCGGCTAACCCCCCCGCCCCCCTTGTCAGGGGGGAGTTCGAGCGGCGATACCGTTGGCAGTCTCCCCCCTCCCCTGACAAGGGGAGGCCGGGAGGGGTTTCGGTTTTTTGGCCAGAGACCGTTAGGACTTAACGCCGCCACCCCGTTTCAACCACTCCCGATACACCCGCAACGGCACCTGGGCGTCATTGGCGGCGTAGAGGATCTGCCCCGGTGTATAGCGGGGATTGGACCAGTTGGTGGTGGAAATCTTTTTCGACTTTTGCAGCTTCTGGCCGAAGAAATGCGCCACGGCGGTTTTCGCGCCGAAGTCCTGGCGCTGGATGCCGCGCAGGGCCACGGAAAGATCGACGATGCCCTGGGTGTGGATGCCGTACTTGGCGGCAAGGCGCTTCACGTCGTCCTTGAGGCCGAAGCCGATTTTCAGGATGCGGGCCGATTCCAGCAGGGGCTTGAGGATCGTCGCATCGAACTGGGCGGTGAGGGGGAACAGCCACGCCCTGTCCTCGGTGGCGAGCTGGATCAGATGCGGACCGGTGGATTCCTCCCCCTTGCGGAAGGTGGGCTTGGATTCCGTGTCGAAGCCCAGGGCATCGGCTGCCAGCAGGGCGGAGAGCGCGGATTCCGCCGCTGCCTGGGAATGGATCACCTGCACATCCTCCAGCCTCAGACCGGGATAGGGCGGTAGCTCGGGAGCGGCGGGCGCCGCGGGGGCGGGAAGGGCGTTTGTGTCTTCGGGCGAGTTCATGGCGCTGGACGGGGACGGGTTTGGTGACTAAAGATACATGGCCGCCATGGTGAGCACTTGAACTTTGTACATTAGAATATACTTATAAATGAATCTTCCAGGTAACGAGCCGCCATGAAGCCCATCACCTTGCTTATCCCGATTCTGTTGTCCTCGGTTTTTCCCGCCGCGGCATTCGCCGAGCAGCCTTTGCGCGGCGAGAGGATTGTGCTGCGCGAAGTGGATCGCACCGTCGCCGCTGAAGCCACGGTGGAAGCGGTGCGCCAGGCCACGGTGGCCGCCCAGGTGAACGGGCGGGTGCTGGAAGTGCGGGTCGATGCGGGCAGCCGGGTCAAGGCCGGAGAGGTGCTGATGCGCATTGATTCCCGCGAGGCGGCGGAGAACGCCGCCGCCGCCCAGGCCCAATTGATCCAGGCCCAGGCCCAGCGCGACCGCACCCGCAGCCTGTTGGAGAAGAAGTTCGTCAGCGCCGCGGCCATGGACAAAGCCGAGGCCGATTACAAGTCGGCCAAGGCGGTGGCGGGGCAGGCCGGCGTCGGCGCCAGCTACGGCACCATCACCGCGCCCATGGCCGGCGTGGTGGGCCTGCGCCTGGCGGAAATGGGCGACATGGCCGCGCCGGGGAAACCGCTGATGACGGTGTTCGATCCCCGCAGCCTGCGGGTGACCGCAGCCGTACCTCAGCAACAACTGGCCGAGATCAAGGCCGGCAGGGGCGAGTTGAAGGCGCGCATCGAGTTCACCGAGTCGGGCAAATGGCTGGACGCGGTCAAGGTTGAAGTGCTGCCCACGGTGGATAGCCGCACCCACACCGCCACGGTGCGGGCTTATTTGGCCGACAACACGGAAGGTGTTGCGCCGGGCACCTTCGCCCGTCTGCATTTGGTGGCGGGCAAGGTGCAGAAACTGCTGCTGCCGGCCACCGCCGTGGTGCGCCGGGGCGAGGTGAGCCTGGTCTATGTGCTGGACGAAAAAAATCCCAATGCCGCACCCCGGCTGCGCCAGGTGCGCCTGGGCGAGACCATGGCCGATGGCGTGGAAGTGCTGGCCGGGCTGTCATCGGGAGAGATGATCGCCCTCGATCCGATCCAGGCGGGAATGGAAACCAGAAAGAACGCAAAACCATAAAACGTTGCAAGGCGTAGCAGGAGCAGTACGACAAACATAAAAGGAGGAGGAGACATCATGGCTCACATTGTCATCATCGGTGCCGGCATCGGCGGTATGCCTATGGCGTATGAAATGCGCCACATGGCGCGCAAGGAAGACCGCATCACGGTCGTCACCAACAACCCGAAATTCCACTTTGTCCCCTCCAATCCCTGGGTGGCCGTGAAATGGCGCAAACGGCAGGACATCGAGCTGGAGGTGGCGCCCCTGCTGGCGAAGCAGGGCATCGCCTGCAACACTTCCGGGGCTCAGCGGGTGCATCCGGAGCGTAACCAGGTGGAACTGGGCGACGGCAGCCTGCTGGATTACGACTACCTGATCATCGCCACCGGACCCAAACTGGCTTTTGACGAGATCGAGGGCCTGGGACCCCAAGGCCATACCCAATCCATCTGCCACGTGGACCATGCGCAAACGGCCCAGGAAGCTTGGGAAGGCTTCGTCGCCGCCCCCGGCCCGGTGGTGGTGGGGGCGGTGCAGGGGGCATCCTGCTATGGCCCGGCGTATGAGTTCGCCTTCATCATGGACGCCGACCTGCGCAAGCGCCGTATCCGCGACAAGGTGCCCATGACCTTCGTCACCGCCGAACCCTATGTGGGCCATCTCGGCCTGGGCGGTGTGGGGGATTCCAAGGGCTTGCTGGAGTCGGCCCTGCGCGAGCGCCATATCAAGTGGATCTGCAACGCCAAGACCACCAAGGTCGAGGCGGGCAAGATGTACGTCACCGAGCACAATGATGACGGCACGCCGAAGAAGGAGCACGTGCTGGACTTCAAGTACTCCATGATGCTGCCGGCCTTCAAGGGCGTGGATGCCGTGTTTGGCATCGAGGGCCTGACCAATCCCCGGGGCTTCGTGCTGATCGACGACTACCAGCGCAATCCCAAGTACCAGAACATCTACTCCGTGGGTGTCTGCGTCGCCATTCCCCCGGTGGAAGCCACCCCCATCCCGGTGGGCGCGCCGAAGACCGGCTATATGATCGAATCCATGGTCACCGCCACCGCCCATAACATCCGCGCCGCCCTGGACGGCCAGGCGCCCATTCGTAAGGCTACCTGGAACGCCGTGTGCCTCGCCGATTTTGGCGATACGGGCGTGGCCTTCGTCGCCCTGCCGCAGATTCCGCCGCGCAATGTGAACTGGTTTGCCGAAGGCAAGTGGGTGCATCTGGCCAAGGTGGCCTTTGAAAAGTACTTCATGCACAAGATGAAGAAGGGCACCTCGGAACCCATTTATGAAAAGATCCTGATGGGGGCCATGGGCATCATGAAACTCAAGGACAAGTAACGGCACAAGGGGGCGCATGGGGGGACGGGATGTCCGCAATGAAATTTGCACCCCGTTTCACCCGGCGTCCGACGCAACTCCACCTCCACTCGTAGCAAGCTGAATCGACCCATGGGCATTTCCGGACGTATCGCCGCTTTCTTCCTGCGCAACTCGATGACGCCGTTGCTGGCCGTGCTCGCCCTGTTGCTGGGGCTGTTCGCCACCCTGATTACGCCCCGGGAAGAGGAGCCCCAGATCGATGTGACCATGGCCAATGTGCTGGTGCCTTTCCCCGGTGCCTCGGCCAAGGATGTGGAAAGCCTGGTGGCGCGGCCGGCGGAACAGGTGCTGTCGCGCATGGCGGGCATCGACCACGTGTATTCGGTCGCGCGGCCGGGGCTGGCGGTGATTACCGTGCAGTTCCAGGTAGGGGTGCCCAACCAGACCGCCCTGGTGCGGCTCTACGACACCATCCACTCCCACCAGGATTGGCTGTCCCCCAACCTGGGCGTCGGCCCGCCCATCATCAAGCCCAAGGGCATCGACGACGTGCCCATTGTCGCCCTGACCTTCTGGAGCAAGGATGAAGGCCGGTCCGCTTTTGAATTGCAGCAGGTATCCCGGGCGGCGGAGATCGAGCTCAAGCGCATCAACGGCACCCGCGATGTGGAAACCATAGGCGGGCCGGGCCATGTGATCCGTGTCGCCATGGACACCGAACGCATGAACGCCCACGGCGTCACTGCCCAGGATCTGCGCAACGCCTTCCAGTTGTCCAACGCCTCCCAGCCGGCGGGCAGCCTGGTCAGCGGCGGCAGGGAAGTGCTGGTGCAAACGGGCACTTATATCGAGTCCGCGGCCGACGTGAAGGCCCTGGTGGTGGGTGTTGCCAACGGTCGCCCGGTGACGGTGGCCGACGTGGCCAAGGTGATCGACGGCCCCGACCAGCCCAGCCGTTACGTGTGGTTTGGCGACAAGCAGGGCGAGTCGCCGGCCGTGACCCTGGCCGTGTCGAAAAAGCCTGGGGTCAATGCTGCCGACGTGGCCAGTGCCGTGATCGCCCGGGCCGAAGGACTGAAGGGTACGGTGATCCCCGAAGGCGTTGAATTCACTGTTACCCGAAATTACGGCGAGACCGCCACCGACAAGGCGCAGAAGCTCATCGGCAAGTTGGTGTTCGCCACGTCCTTTGTCGTGCTGCTGGTGTTGTTCGCCTTGGGCAAGCGGGAAGCGGTCATTGTCGGCACGGCGGTGACCCTGACCCTGGCCGCCACGCTGTTCGCCTCCTGGGCTTGGGGCTTCACCCTCAACCGGGTGTCCCTGTTCGCCCTGATCTTCTCCATCGGCATCCTGGTGGACGACGCCATCGTGGTGGTGGAGAACATCCACCGCTGGCAGAACCTGTATCCCGAGAAGACGTTGCTGGAGATCATTCCCGGTGCGGTGAACGAAGTGGGCGGGCCCACCATTCTCGCCACCTTCACGGTGATTGCCGCCCTGCTGCCCATGGCCTTCGTCAGCGGCCTGATGGGGCCCTATATGAGCCCCATCCCGATCAACGCCTCCATGGGCATGTTCATCTCCCTGGCCATCGCCTTTGTGGTGACGCCTTGGCTGGCCCTCAAGCTGATGAAGCACGGCCACCATGGTGGGGCGGAAGCGGTCGACGAGAAAGTCGCCAGCCGACTGGATGCCCTGTCCCGCCGGGTGATGACCCCCCTGCTGGGAACGGAGGGTGCCCGCAACCGGCGCAAGCTGTGGCTGGGCGTGGTTGTCGCCATCGTGCTGTCCGTGTCCCTCGGCGTGTTCAAGCTGGTCATCCTCAAGATGCTGCCCTTCGACAACAAGAGCGAATTTCAGGTGGTGCTGGACATGCCGGTGGGCACCCCGGTGGAGGAAACCGCCCGGGTGCTGCGGGAGATGTCGGCGGCCCTGGCCAGCGTCGAAGAGGTGCGCGACTACCAGGCCTATGCCGGCGCCGCCAGCCCCATCAATTTCAACGGTCTGGTGCGCCAGTACTATCTGCGCAGCAACCCGGAAATGGGCGATATCCAGGTCAATCTGGTGGACAAGCACCATCGCAGCCGCCAGAGCCATGAAGTGGCGGTATCCATCCGCGCCCAATTGCTGGCCATCGCCCGGGAGCATGGTGGCAACGCGAAGCTGGTGGAAGTGCCGCCGGGGCCGCCGGTGCTGTCGCCCATTGTGGCCGAGGTGTACGGCCCCGACTACGACGGCCAGATCGGCTTGGCCAAGCAGGTGCGCAAGGCCTTCGAGGGCACGGCGGATATCGTCGGTGTGGATGACACCGTGGATGAGGCGGCGGACAAGATCGTGCTGCGCGTCTCCCAGGCCAAGGCGGCCTTGGCCGGCGTGGCCCAGCGCGACATCGTGGATGTGGTGCGCATGGCGCTATCCGGTGAGGATGTGACGCCGGTGCACGACGGCGAATCCAAGTACGAAGTGCCGGTGCATGTGGTGCTGCCCGCCGAACGGCAGGACGCCATCGGCCAGCTATTGCAATTGCGGGTGCGTTCCAGCAGTGGCGCCCTGGTGCCGGTGTCGGAGCTGGTGGAAGTGAGGAAGAGCCGGCGCGAGCAGGTGATCTATCACAAGGACCTGCTGCCGGTGGTGTACGTTACCGCCGACATGGGCGGCAAGCTGGATTCGCCGCTGTACGGCATGTTCGCCATTCGCAGCAAGCTGAATGAAGGCGTGTGTCGCAGTGATGATGCGACGCAGCCAGCAAGGGAACTCCCTCCCCTGACAAGGGGAGGCTTGGCCCGTCCTGAGTCTGCCGAAGGAGGGAGGGGTTTCGGTGTTGAGCAGGAAACCCAACCCCCCCAGCCCCCTACTTCGACTCAGCTCAGTACAGGCTTGTCAGGGGGGAGTCCGTGTCCTCCGCTGGCCATCGAGCAATACTTCATCCACCAGCCCCAGGACCCCTACGCCGCCTACGCCCTCAAGTGGGACGGCGAATGGCAGATCACCTATGAAACCTTCCGCGACATGGGCGCCGCCTACGCCGTGGGGCTGGTGCTGATCTACCTGTTGGTGGTGGCCCAGTTCGGCAGCTATCTGGTGCCCCTCATCATCATGGCGCCGATTCCCCTCACCATCATCGGCGTCATGCCCGGCCACGCCCTGCTGGGGTCGCAATTCACCGCCACCTCCATGATCGGCATGATCGCCCTGGCCGGCATCATCGTGCGTAACTCCATCCTGCTGGTGGACTTCATCAACCAGCAGGTGGCGGAAGGGATCGATTTTGCCGAGGCGGTGATCCGTTCGGCGGCGGTGCGGGCCAAGCCCATCGCCCTCACCGGGCTGGCGGCCATGCTGGGCGCCTTGTTCATTCTCGACGATCCGATTTTCAACGGGCTGGCCATCAGCCTGATCTTCGGCATCCTGGTGTCCACCGTGCTGACGTTGGTGGTGATCCCGGTGCTTTATTACGCGGCCATGAAGAACCGCATTGTCAGGCCGTATTCTCAGTAAGGCGAAGGCCGACTTACCGAGAACACACCCTAAGGAGCCTCAGCTATGACCGTCAACCAGTTCGTCCGCATCTTCGCCGGCGCTTTCATCTTGATTTCCCTGACCCTTGCCCACCTCAACGGTCAGGCGGACCTGAGCAAGCTGTCCTGGCTCTGGTTCACCGTCTTCGTTGGTGCCAATCTGTTCCAGAGCGGCTTCACCAAGTTCTGTCCCCTGGAAATCTTCCTGCGGAAATTCGGCGTGAAGGATTGATCCTAGCGGCCGAAGGCAGGGCGCCGGCGAATATACTTGGGGATTGAATAATCCCGCTTCTGCCCTGCCTAGACGCCGACCATGCAGCCCCTTGTTGATCCGGAAATATCGCCGGAGGTATTGCGGACCAGGCTGAAGGCGGAGGGATTGCTGGCATTCGCCTTCCGTCGTCCTGCCGAAATCAGCAGGTTGGCCTTTCTGCTGGCTAGCCTGTGCCCGCAGCCCCAGACGGCTGTCGTGGGTTTGTTGGAATTGATGGCCAATGCCGTGGAGCATGGCGTACTCGGCATCGGCTACCACACCAAACTCCATTTGCGCCGCAGCCTGAGCCTGGAGGACGAGATCGAGCGCCTGTTGGGCTTGCCGGAAAACCTTGAGCGGCAGGCGGAGGTGGTGGTGGAACTGAAGGGGGATCGACTTTGGTTCACCGTCAGCGATCCCGGCGAGGGTTTCGACTGGAAGCCCTTCGAGAGCTTTTCTCCAGAGCGGGCCGCGGAACCCAGCGGTCGGGGAATTGCCCTGGCCCGTTGCATGGGTTTTGACCGCATCGAGTACCAGGGGGTGGGCAACCGGGTCCAGGCGGTGATTTCCGCGCCGGGGCAATTGCAGGAGTGACTTGTCTAAGACGAAAGTTATAATCGTCTACTGACCCAATCGTCACTTTATCCTTGGCATTCTTCTCAATGTCCAATCTCCAGCAGCAAAATTCGAGCGCAAGGCCTCTGTTGGTGCTGGTGGTGGACGACACCGCCTCCAACAGGCAGATTCTCGAAGTTTTCCTGACCAAACTAGGCTACAAGGTGCTGACCGCGGAAAACGGCGCCGTCGCCGTGGAGCGCTTCGTCAACGACCATCCCGATCTGGTGTTGATGGACGTGATGATGCCGGTGATGGACGGTTATGAAGCCACCCGCCGCATCAAGGCCCTGGCCGGCGACCGTTGGGTGCCGGTGGTTTTCCTGTCGGCCCTGTCCAAGGACGAGAACCTGGTTACCGGCATGGATGTGGGCGGCGACGACTACCTGTCCAAACCGATCAATTTTGTCGTTCTGGACGCCAAGCTCCGTTCCTTCTCCCGCACCTTGCAAATGCAGCGCAGCCTGGACGCCTCGCGCAAGCAGATGGCGGCGATCTCGGAAAACATCATCGACGGCGTCATCACCATCACGGCTGAGGGCACCATCACCTGGGCCAGCCATTCCGCCCAGTTCATCTTCGGCTACGACGCCGAGGAATTGGTGGGGCAGAACGTCCAGATATTGATGCCCGAACCTTACCGTAGCCATCACGACAGCTATCTCAGCAACTACTTGAACGGTGGTACGCCCAAGATTATTGGCGTTGGTCAGCGCGAATTTAGAGGCCGGCGCAAGGGTGGCGAATCCTTCCCCATGGAATTGGGGGTCAATGAAATGGTGGTGGATGGCGAGCGTTCCTTTGTCGGCATCGTCCGCGATATCAGCGAGCGTAAGGTCATCGAAAGCCGGCTGCGTTCCAACGCCGAACGCCTGCAACGCTATTACGATGAGCAGGAGCGTGAAAACCAACTGGCCAAGGACATCCTGCAGCGGGTGGTGCAGCATCCAGGACTGGACGATCCCGCCCTGGATCATTGGGTTGCGCCCGCCACCAATTTCAGCGGCGACATCGTCGCCGGCGCCCGCAACGATGCGGGCCAGTTGTTCCTCATGCTGGCCGATGCCACGGGCCATGGACTGGCGGCCGCCATCAGCGCCCTGCCGGTGCTGACTTCCTTCTACGGCATGGTGAAGGGTGGCCGGGATATGCACCACATGCTTGAGCGCCTCAACCAAAGTCTGCGTTCCATGCTGCCTTCCGGCCGCTTTGTGGCGGCAACCGTCTTGTGTGTGGATGAAGCCAATCGCCGGGCGGAGATATGGCAGGGCGGCATGCCGCCCCTGTTGTGGTTGAACGGCAATGGCCAGGTCAAGGAGAGCTTTGATTCCGACCATCTGCCCCTGGGCATCGTGGACTTTGACGATGACATGGCCCGGATAAGAGAAGTGACCTGGGAGGAGGGCGACCAGTTCCTGCTCTTCTCCGACGGTGTCATCGAGGCGGCCAATTCGGCCGGCGAGGAATACGGCCTTGACGGACTCAAGCATGCCCTGGCGGGCAAGGGCGACGGTTCCTGCATAGAGGCCGTTCGCAACAACCTGCGCCATCACACCGCCGGCATCGAGCAGATGGATGATATTTCCATGCTGGTGGCCACCTGCCGGGGCAACCGCTAAGCGTTGCTCCAGGCGTCGCTTATGGCGTCGAATTAGGCTTGCGGAATATATTTGATTGCTGATGTGGTCGCGGGGAGCGACAGTTCCTTTCATTGCATGGCACAATTTGCGCCATGCTGAGCGTACTCGTGATTGATGAATCGGAAACCCGGGCCGGAGAAATCTGCGCCGGCCTTGCCATTGCGGGGTATCAGGTGGCGGCCTTGCTGCCTTCCGCCCTCGACCTGGCGGAGCAGGTGGAACGGCTCAAACCGGATGCCATCCTGATCCAGACCGACTCCCCCACCCGCGATACCTTGGAGCACTTGGCCGTTTCCAACGAGGCCATGCCCCGTCCCGTGGTCATGGTGTCCAACAAGCGGGACGCCTTGACCATCCGCAAGGCCATCAAGGCCGGGGTTTCCTCCTATGTGGTGGACGGCCTCACCCAGAAGCGCCTCAAGCCCATCCTGGAAGTAGCCATCGCCAGCTTCGAGGAATTCCAAGCCCTGCGCAAGGAAAGGGACGAGGCGACGCAGAAGCTGGCCGACCGCAAGGTGATCGACCGGGCCAAGGGCGTGCTGATGAAGGCCCGCGGCATGGATGAAGACGAGGCCTACAACGCCCTGCGCAAGCTCGCCATGGACCGCAAGCAGCCCCTGGTGAAGGTGGCCGTGCAGGTCATCGAAATGGCGGAGTTGCTGGGCTCCTGAGACGCATGCTGTTTCCCCGGTAACGGGGAGCGTGTGTCCGTTTCACCCGCGTTGCCCCTCAAGCCAACCTCCCTGAATTTCGTTCGATCCGGGACGGAATACTTAGCGCCTATTTCAGCAGGGATCGCGTGCCGCGCAGAGGGATGGCGGGATGCAGTGCAAGGCAGCCGGACTGCGGTGCAGTCATCTGCACAAGGGACGGGTAACGCCGCAATGCGCCCGCCATCCCTCTGCCCTTCGGGTTGGGTTCAGGGGCAGCGTCTGCGGCGTTGCAGTCCTTGCCCGTAGATGACTACGGGCGGCGGCCTACGCCTTGCATTCATCTACCCCTGAACCCAATGCGGCGCACGAGCCCTACTGAAGTAGGCTCTTGTCCCAAGTGGTGCGATGCACCTTTCCTATGCACAGTCCGGGTGCGGCTGCCCCAGGGCATGCAGCCGCTTGTACGATTTCCGACAATCGGCGCAATTGCGCACTGCACAAGGCTTTCCGCGAGTTATTGCACTACTGGCACGTCGTCTGCTTATAGGAGTTCAGCACGGGTCAAGGCAGATCCGGGCGATCAGATCAGAGTGGACAACGGCGTCCACGTTGAAGGAGGAAATTCCCCGCAAGGGGATTGCTCAATCAGCGTGCGACGCCGTCTTTTTTTGTTTTTTTGGGATAGCCATACCGTTCATCAATGAGGAGTTCGACATGGAGCAAAAGCCTCTCAATACTTCCCGCCGGGATTTCATTCGCACTGCCGCCGGTGTTGCTGCCGGTTCGGGACTGATGGCCATGGTGCCTCCCGGTGTGCGTTCCGGCGCCTGGGCCGCGGGCTCCGACGCACCGGAAAAGAAGGAAGTCCGGATAGGCTTCATTCCCCTGACCGACTGTTCTTCCGTGGTCATGGCCGCTGTGCAGAAGTTCGACGAGAAGTACGGCATCAAGATCATTCCCAGCAAGGAAGCCTCCTGGGCCAGCGTGCGCGACAAACTGGTGAACGGTGAGCTGGACGCGGCCCATGTGCTCTACGGCCTGATCTACGGTGTGCAACTCGGTATCGGCGGGCCCAAGAAGGACATGGCTGTGTTGATGAGCCTCAACAACAATGGCCAGGCCATCACCCTTTCCAACCAGCTCAAGGACAAGGGCGCGGTGGACGGCCCCTCCCTGGCCAAGCTGGTGGCCAAGAAGGAGCGCGAATACACCTTCGCCCAAACCTTTCCCACCGGCACCCACGCCATGTGGCTGTACTACTGGTTGGCAGCCCAAGGTATCGATCCCTTCAAGGATGTGAAGAACATCACCGTGCCGCCTCCCCAAATGGTGGCCAACATGCGCGTCGGCAATATGGACGGTTTCTGCGTTGGAGAACCCTGGGGCAACCGGGCCATCATCGACAAGATCGGCTTCACCGCGGTGACCACCCAGGACATCTGGGTTGACCATCCCGAGAAGACCCTGGGCACTACCGCCGAGTTCGTGCAGAAGAACCCCAACACCGCCCGTGCCATGACTGCCGCCATTCTGGAAGCCAGTCGCTGGATTGACGCCTCCCTGGCAAACCGTCGTCTGACGGCGGAAACCGTGGCGCAGAAGTCCTATATCAACACCGACATGGATGTGATCCTGGAGCGCATGCTGGGCCGTTATTCCAATGGCCTGGGCAAGAGCTGGGACGACAAGAACTGCATGCATTTCTTCAACGACGGCGCGGTGAACTTCCCCTACCTGTCCGACGGCATGTGGTTCATGACCCAGCACAAGCGCTGGGGCCTGCTCAAGGAAGACCCCGACTATCTGGCCGTGGCCAAGAAGGTAAACCACATCGATGTGTACAAGCAGGCCGCCAGTGCCGTCGGCGTGGCCCTGCCCAAGAGCGAGATGCGCAGCCACAAGCTGATCGACGGCGTGGTGTGGGATGGCAAGGACCCCAAGAAGTACGCGGCATCGTTCAAGATCAAGGCCTGATTCGGGCCGTTCCGGGGAAGCGCCACAAGTGCTTCCCCACCCAGCTGACAGGAGTAAGCCATGAGCACCGTCATCGCATTGAAACCGGTTTCGATGCCCGTCGAACCGGAAGCCGTAAAGGAAGAAGTCAACGTGGAAGAAACCCCAGTGGAGAAATCCGTTTCCGCCCCTGCCATGACTGGCATTCCCATCGCGGTGCGTATCCGCGAAATCCTGCTTCAAGTGGTGCCGCCCATCCTCGGTCTGGCCCTGATGATCGGCATCTGGGGCGTCGCCACCATGAAGGGCGGCTCCATCCCCAGCCCGGCCCAGGTGTGGACCGAGTCGGTGCAAATTTTCTCCGATCCCTTCTATCAGAACGGACCCAATGACCAGGGCATCGGCTGGAATATCTATTCGTCTCTGAAGCGGGTCGCCCTGGGCTTCGGGTTCGCCGCCCTGGTGGGCATCCCTGCGGGCTTCGCCCTGGGACGCTTCACCTTCATGAGCCGCATGTTTGATCCCATCATCTCCCTGCTGCGGCCGGTGTCGCCCCTGGCTTGGCTGCCCATCGGCCTCTTGGTGTTCAAGAAGGCCGATCCCGCCGCCACCTGGACCATCTTCATCTGCTCCATCTGGCCCATGATCCTCAACACCGCCGAAGGCGTGCGCCGCGTGCCCCAGGATTACCTGAACGTGGCCCGGGTGCTCAACCTGTCGGAAGCCAAGGTCGTCACCAAGATCCTCTTCCCCGCCGTGCTGCCCTACATGCTCACCGGTATCCGCCTCTCCATCGGCACCGCCTGGCTGGTCATTGTCGCGGCGGAAATGCTCACCGGCGGCGTCGGCATCGGCTTCTGGGTGTGGGACGAGTGGAACAACCTCAAGGTGGAGCACATCGTCATCGCCATCTTCGTCATCGGTATCGTCGGCCTCCTGCTGGAACAGGCCCTGCTGCTGGTGGCCAAGCGCTTCTCCTACGAATCCCGTTAATTCAAACAATGATTGAATCGCGGCGGCTGAATGCAATACAGAGTCAAAAGCTCTGCCACGGGGGCAAGGGGAAGACAGGGGACACCCGATCTTCTCCGCCCCGTGCTCCCCGTGTCCCCGTGGCCACTCACTCATCAATTCAGGAGTCATTGACATGAGCAAACCCCTGGTTCAAATCGAAAATGTCGGCCAGACCTTCAACACCAAGAAGGGCATGTTCACCGCCCTGCGGGACATCAACCTGACCATCAATGAAGGTGAAGTCGTCTCCCTGATCGGCCATTCCGGCTGCGGCAAGTCCACGCTGCTCAACCTGATCGCCGGCCTGACCCTGCCGTCTTCCGGCATCCTGCTTTGCGACGGCCGGGAAATCGGCGGCCCCGGCCCGGAGCGGGCGGTGGTGTTCCAGAACCATTCGCTGCTGCCCTGGATGACCTGTTTTGAAAATGTGCTGTTGGCGGTGGAACGTGTGTTCGGCACCAAGGAAGGCCGCGCCAAACTCAAGGCCCGCACCGAGGCGGCCCTGGAGATGGTGCACATGACCCACGCCATGCACAAACTGCCCCACGAAGTGTCCGGCGGCATGAAGCAGCGGGTGGGCATCGCCCGCGCCTTCGCCATGGAGCCCAAGATCCTGCTCATGGACGAGCCCTTCGGCGCCCTCGACGCCCTGACCCGGGCCAGCCTTCAGGACGAACTCAACGGTGTCATGGCCAAGACCGGCGCCACGGTGGTGATGGTGACCCACGATGTGGACGAAGCGGTGCTGCTCTCCGACCGCATCGTGATGATGACCAATGGTCCCGCCGCCACCATCGGCGAGATCCTCGAAGTGAAACTCGATCGTCCCCGGGATCGCCTGGCCCTGGCGGAAAACAAGCAGTTCTCCGAGTACCGTGCTGCCGTGCTCGACTTCCTCTATCGCAAGCAGTTGAAAAAGGCGGCCTGAGCCTTTCCACCGACTTTCGATTTCCAGTTGCATCTCCAAATTGGGAGGCGGGCGTAAGCCCTGCCTCCATTTTTTTATGGCACAGGCTTTGCTCATGTTCTTATCGTGCAGCACTGCCGCTGCATATCTCTTGTAGCAACGCAGCTACAAGGCTGAAGCAACATTCCATCGTTGCATTGATGCCGCGCCCAGTCAGGGCGCGCCTCGCCGGCCTCCCCTCCGATCCCGCAGGTTCCGAAGTACGCGGCCCCATGAGCCATGGCGGTCGCCAATTCCACGATCCTTGCTGGGGCGTTTTCCTAAGCAATGCACCACGGTGAAGACATGGACAAGTCCTCTTTCCTCAAAGCCGGGCACACGCCCACCTTATTGACCGCCTTCCTGTATTTCGACCTGGCCTTCATGGTCTGGGTCATCCTCGGCCCCCTGGGGATACAGATTTCCGCCGACCTGCACCTCACCCCCGCACAGAAGGGCTTCATGGTTGCCACGCCGCTGCTGGCAGGCGCCGTGCTGCGAGTGGTGATGGGATTGCTGGTGGATCACCTGCAACCCAAGAAGGCCGGCGCCATCGGCCAAGTGCTAGTCATCCTGGCCATGGCGGCTGCCTGGCAACTCGGTATCCATACCTATGAGCAGATTCTGGTGCTCGCCATGTTCCTCGGCGTGGCAGGGGCTTCCTTTGCTGTGGCGCTGCCGCTTGCGTCGCGTTGGTACCCGCCTGAACATCAGGGGAAGGCCATGGGCATTGCCGGCGCAGGCAACTCCGGCACCGTTCTCGCCGCCCTGTTCGCGCCCAGCCTCGCCGTGGCCTACGGGTGGAACAATGTGTTCGGCATCGTGCTGATTCCCCTGGTATTGGTTTTCGTGCTCTACCTGGCGCTGGCCAAGGATGCGCCCAACTGCCCGCCGCCCCAGCCCTTCTCCGCCTACTTCAAAGTGCTCAATGACAAGGATGCCTGGTGGTTCATGTTCTTCTACGCCGTGACCTTCGGCGGCTTCTCCGGCCTGGCTTCCTCCCTGGCCATCTATTTCAATGCCCAGTACGGCCTCGATCCCAAGACCGCCGGCTTCTTCACCGCCGGCTGCGTTTTCGCCGGTTCCCTGGTGCGGCCTTTGGGGGGCGCGGTGGCTGACCGCATCGGCGGCGTCAAGAGCCTGTCCATCATGTACGTGCTGGCGGCCTTTTTCCTCACCGTGGTGAGCTTCGGCATGCCCACCATCTGGTCCTGCGCCGCGGTGTTCGTGGGCGCCATGCTGGCCCTGGGCATGGGCAACGGTGCTGTTTTCCAGTTGGTGCCCCAGCGTTTCCGCCGCGAAATCGGTGTGATGACCGGCCTGGTGGGCATGGCCGGCGGTATTGGCGGCTTTTACCTGGCCTCCAGCCTAGGCTATGCCAAACAGGCTACGGGCAGCTACCAGTTGGGCTTCCTCGTCTTCGCCGGCCTCGCTTTGCTGGCACTGGTGGGACTCACCGGCGTCAAGCAACGCTGGCGCACCACCTGGGGCGCAGCGCACCTGACCAGCGCGAGGATTTAAGGCGTAAAACCTTAACCGCTTCCAACACAGAGAACACGGAGGCACAGAGAGCGCGGAGAAATACAAAAAAGAATTTTTGAATTTCCGTTCTGGGTTTCCTCTGTGT
This sequence comes from Rhodocyclaceae bacterium, assembly GCA_003963315.1. GTDB lineage: Bacteria > Pseudomonadota > Gammaproteobacteria > Burkholderiales > Rhodocyclaceae > AWTP1-18. Next base: position 19,873 of record RXJP01000045.1, read on the forward strand.
CCTCTGTGCCTCCGTGTTCTCTGTGTCAAAAGAGGTTGTGCTTTTAAATGCCCCAAACCACTCTACTCACCGTCGCCATCGGCCACTCCTCCCTGGTCGGCCCGCGGCTGCGAAACGAGGATTTCCTCGGCTTCGTCACGCCCGAAGGCCAGGTGCTGGATACCAAGGGCATCCTGCTGGCGGTGGCCGATGGCGTGGGCGGCGAAGCGGCCGGCAACGAGGCTTCCGAGTACACCGTGCGCGGCCTCATTTCCGACTACTACGCCACCTCCGACACCTGGGCGGTGCCCAAGGCCCTGGAGACGGTGCTGGGGGCGCTCAACCGCTGGCTGCTCTCCCACGCCGCCGCGCGAAGGGAAACGGCGGGCATGGCGACCACCTTGTCGGCCATTGTCCTGCGGGGCAACCGCTGGTATTCCTGCCATGTGGGCGATAGCCGCATCTACCGGCTGCGGGCGGGCAAGCTGGATTGCCTGACCCAGGACCACGTTTGGGAACATCCGGAAATGCGCCACGTGTTGAAACGGGCCGTGGGACTGGATGCGCATTTGGTGGTGGACCACAGCGAAGGCGACCTCAAGCCCGGCGATGCCTTCGCCTTGATGAGCGACGGCGTCTGGAACACCCTGGGCGACGAGCGTATCGCCGCGATTCTTACCGCCCACAACGATGCACAGGATGCCGCCGCCGACCTGACGCAATCGGCGGTGACCAAGGGCGCGCAGGACAATTGCACGGCTTTGGTGGCGCGGGTGGATGCGGTGCCCGAGGCCAATCTGCGCGACCGCCTCAGTGGCGCGGTGCAACTGCCCTTGCCGCCGGCGATGCGGGTGGGTGACCAGCTCGACGGATTGACGGTGGAGGAGGTGCTGCACGAATCCCGGGTGACCCTGCTCTATCGCGTGCGGGAGCCCCATTCCGGTAAGCAACTCGTGTTGAAAACCTTGCGCGCCGACGCGGCCGACAATGATGCCCGCAACGCCCTGGTGTACGAGGAATGGCTGGCGCGGCGGGCCATTGCGCCCTGCTTCCCGCAAGTGGCGGATGGGGAGCCCCATACCCACCTGTATTACCTGATGACCTGGCACGAGGGGGAAACCCTCGCTGCCATGCTGGAACGCGGCCATCGCTTCACCGTGGCCGAAGTGGGCAAGCTGGGGCAAGACCTGTTGCAGGGCATCGCTTTCCTGCACCGGCTGGGCATCGTCCACCGCGACATCAAGCCGGACAACATCCACCTTGGCCGCGATGGCCGCCTGCGCATCCTCGACCTGGGCGTGGCCGCCTCCGACGGCGTGGATTTCCAGGAGATCAACAATCCGGGCACGCCTTCCTACATGGCGCCGCAGTTGTTCGGCGGCGAGGCGGCCTCGGTGTCCAGCGACCTGTATGCGGCCGGCGTGACGCTGTACCAGTTGCTGACGCGGAAATATCCCTACGGTGAAATCGAACCGTTCCAGAAGCCCCGCTTCGGCGATCCGGTAACGCCTTTGCGTTTCCGTCCCGATATTCCCCAATGGCTGGAGGCCTTGCTGCTGAAGGCCGTGGCGCGGGACACCCGGGATCGTTTCGAGACCGCGGAAGAGTTCCTGCTGGCCCTGGAGCAGGGCGCCAACAAGCCGCTGCGCATGCCCAGGCGCATGCCCCTGGCCCAGCGCGATCCCCAGTTTGGTTTGAAATTGCTGGCCATGGGGTCCTTGCTGCTCAACGTGCTGCTGGTCTGGCTGCTGCTGGCGCGATGAAGGCGGCAAACAGGCGCAGATAGGGCGTTCCCGTTTCTGGTGCATTGCACCGTTATTTGCTGTGTAACGGTGCGGTGAACGCTGCGCCATTGCCATGAAAACCTTTGCTATGGCGCTCTATGCCGCACCAGGCGCAGGTTTTCGTTATTGGCACAGGCATTGCTTTTCAGTACTCAGGGTCAACGGCGACCTAAACGATTTGAGGACAAGGGCGTCCACGTGGCAGCAGAGCTGCTTACCCACGTGAGACGCCTTTGTTGTTTCCAGGTCGCCGGTATGCCAAACAAGTGCCATCCGGTGAACCCTGCTGTGAAAGGATGGGTCATGAAGAAAATGAAATTGGTACTGGTGGGCAACGGCATGGCCGGGGTGCGTACCCTGGAGGAACTGCTGAAGATTGCCCCCGACATGTACGACATCACGGTTTTCGGCGCCGAACCGCACCCCAACTACAACCGTATCCTGTTGTCCCCCGTGCTGGCCGGCGAGATGACCTTGCCGGACATCGTGTTGAACTCCCTCGATTGGTACAAGGAGAACAACATCACCCTGCATACCGGCAAGAAGATCACCAAGATCGACCGCCTGGCGCGCAAGGTGATCGCCGATGACGGCACTGAAGCGGAGTACGACCGCCTGCTGCTGGCCACCGGCTCCCTGCCTTTCATCCTGCCGGTGCCGGGCAAGGACCTGCCCGGCGTCATCGCCTACCGTGACATCGCCGACACCGAAGCCATGATCGATGCCGCCGCCAAGCACAAGCACGCGGTGGTCATCGGCGCCGGCCTGCTCGGCCTGGAAGCCGCCAACGGCCTGGCCCTGCGCGGCATGGACGTGACCGTGATCCACATTGCGGACTGGATCATGGAACGCCAGTTGGACAAGTCCTCCGCCGACATGCTGATGCAGTCCCTGATGGACAAGGGCCTCAAGTTCCGCCTCAAGGCCGCCACCAGCGAACTGGTGCAAGGCGAGAGCGGCCGCGTCTGCGCCGTGAAGTTCAAGGATGGCGAGAGCATCCCCGCCGACTTGGTGGTAATGGCCGCCGGCATCCGCCCCAATGTGGAACTGGCGGAAAAATGCGGCCTGCATTGCAACCGCGGCATCGTGGTGAACGACACCATGCAAACCTACGACCCCCGCATCTACGCCGTGGGCGAATGCGCCAACCACCGCGGCATCGCCTACGGCCTGGTGGCGCCCCTGTTCGAACAGGCCAAGGTCTGTGCCAACCACCTGGCCATGTTCGGCATCGGCCGCTATCTGGGTTCCGTCACTTCCACCAAGCTCAAGGTCACCGGCATCGACGTGTTCTCCGCCGGCGATTTCATGGGCGGCGAGCATGTGGACGAAATCCTCCTCCACGACCCCGCCGGCGGCGTGTACAAGAAGCTCTGCGTCAAGGACGACAAGCTGGTGGGCGCCGTGATGTACGGCGACACCGCCGACGGCGCCTGGTATTTCCAGCTCCTGAAGGACAAGAAGGACATCGCCGAAATCCGCGACAATCTGGTGTTCGGCGAACTGGCCCACTCCAGCCGCGTCGGCGATGTGGGTCACCAGGGCCAGACCAAGGCCGCCATGATGGCCGATAGCGCCGAGGTTTGCGGCTGCAACGGCGTGTGCAAGGGCACCATCGTCAAAGCCATCAAGGAGCAGGGGCTGTTCACCCTGGACGACGTGCGCAAGCACACCAAGGCGTCCTCCTCCTGCGGTTCCTGCACCGGCTTGGTGGAGCAGATCCTGGCCTCCACCGTGGGCGGCGCTTACCAGCCCACTTCCTCCAGCGACAAACCCGTCTGCGGCTGCACCGACAGGACCCATGGCGACGTCCGCGCCGCCATCCGCGATTTGAAGCTGCTGACCATCCCCGACGTCTACCGCGCCCTGGAATGGAAAACACCCAACGGCTGCGCCTCCTGCCGTCCCGCCATCAACTACTACCTGATCTCCACCTGGCCCCATGAGGCCCAGGACGATCCCCAATCCCGCTTCATCAACGAGCGCCACCACGCCAACATCCAGAAGGACGGCACCTACTCCGTGGTGCCGCGCATGCTGGGCGGCATTACCACCCCCGATGAGCTGCGGGTGATCGCCGATGTGGCGGACAAATACCAGGTGCCCACGGTGAAGGTCACCGGTGGCCAGCGCATCGACCTGCTGGGCGTGAAGAAGGACGACCTGCCCAAGATGTGGGCGGAGCTGGCCCAAGCGGGCATGGTGTCCGGCCACGCTTACGGCAAGAGCATCCGCACCGTGAAGACCTGCGTCGGCGCCGAGCACTGCCGTTTCGGCACTCAGCTTTCCATGCGCATGGGCGTCAAGCTGGAGAAAATGCTGTTCGGCATGTGGTCGCCCCACAAGGTGAAACTGGCCGTTTCCGGCTGCCCCCGCAACTGCGCCGAAGCCGGCATCAAGGACGTGGGCGTGATCGGCGTCGATTCCGGTTACGAGATTTACATCGCCGGCAACGGCGGCATCAAGACCGAGGTGGCCGAGTTCTTCTGCAAGGTGAACAGCGACGAGGAGGTGATGGAATATTCCGGCGCCTTCCTGCAACTCTATCGGGAGGAAGGCTATTACCTGGAGCGCACCTGCCATTACCTGGAGCGCGTCGGCATGGACCACGTGAAGAAGGCGGTGCTGGAAGATGCCGAGCGGCGCAAGGCGCTCTACGAACGTCTGCTGTATGCCCTCCAGGGCTACGAAGATCCCTGGACCGTGGCGGCCCAAACCCCCGAAGTCCGTCGCAATTACGAAACGCTGGAGGTATGACCATGGGCGCAACGGCAACAAACCTGGATGTGGCGCCCGTGTGGAAGCGTCTGTGCGAACTGGGGGAAATCCCCCGTCTCGGCAGCCGGGTGGTGAAGTCCGCCGCCGGCGAGCTGGCGGTGTTCCGCACCTCCGACGACGAAGTCTTCGCCGTGCATGACAAGTGTCCCCACAAGGGCGGTCCCCTGTCCCAGGGAATCGTTCACGGCAAAACCGTGACCTGTCCGCTGCATAGCTGGAAGATCGATCTGGCCACCGGCGAGGCCATGGCCCCCGATGTGGGCTGCACCAAGCCTTTCAAGGTGAAGGTGGAGGATGGCCTGGTCTGGCTCGCCCTGGGATGACCCGTCACCCCCTGGCCCTCCTTGTCAGGGAGGGGGCCGGGCAACGATGTTTTATGCAGTAGGCCCCTCCCCTGATAAGGGGAGGACGGGAGGGGTTGCGGTGTTTACCCATCCATATTTTTCAAGGCAGATTTTCAATACTGGATACTTGGTGCGATGACATCGGAAACCTTGGAAACAAACGGTGGGAGTAGGACGGTCGGCGTCAACGGCGCCTTCGCTTTCGTCTCCCTGCTGTTTTTCGCCGCCGGTGCTGCTGCCGCCGCCGCCCTGCCGGCCGGCCTGGCCCCGGCCGGGGTGTGCGGCGTCATCTCCCTGGTGCTGGTGCTGCTGGCGCTGGTCAAGGGCAGGCGCCTGCTGCGGGACTTCAACGCCTGGCAGCGGGAACTGGCGCTGTTCTTCACCGGCGTTACCGAAGGTAATCTCACCGCGCGGATAGAGCCGGCGCGCCTGGGCCGCTTCGCCGACCAGGGGGAGCGCATGAACGCCATGACCCGTTCCCTGGTGAAAGTGTTCGCCGCCTTCACCCGCCTCGCCCATGAGCTGGCCAGTGTGGCCAAGGAAAGCACCGCCAACGCCAGCGGCGGCGATTCCGGTGTGCGCACCCAGCGCGACGTTACCGTCTCGTCCGCCGCCACCCTGGAGCAGCTCACCGTCAGCCTCGCCGCCGCCAGCGACCAGGCCCAGGAAGCGGCCGGCGTGGCCGCCTCCACCGGACAGGTGGCCAGCGACGGCGCGCAACGGGTGGCTTCCCTGGCGCAGACATTGAGCGGCCTGGCCAGCAGCGTCGAAAGCGCATCGGGCATGGCCCATGACCTGGGGGTACGATCTTCGGAAATCGGCAGCATCGTCAAGGTGATTGCCGAGATCGCCGACCAGACCAACCTGCTCGCCCTCAATGCCGCCATCGAGGCGGCCCGGGCCGGCGAACAGGGCCGCGGCTTCGCCGTGGTGGCGGACGAAGTGCGCAAGCTGGCGGAACGCACCGGCGAGGCGACACGGGACATCAGCAAGCGCATCGAGGTGATCCGCAACGACATCGGCCGTATCGTCGCCTCCATGGAAGAAACCAACCAGCGCACCCGCAGCAGCGTGGAAGAAGCCCGCAACACCCAGGCCACCCTGCTCACCGTGGAGCAGAGCACCCATCAGACCGAGTCCCTGGTGCGGGACATTTCCGCCGCCAGCGCCGAACAGAGCGCCGCCGGCCAGAGCCTGGCCCAGGCCATCGAACAGGTGGCCCAATTGGCCGACCGCAACGAAGCCCTGATCCGCGAAAACACGGACCTGTCCCGTTACCTGGATCAACTGGCCAAGCAATTGACCGAAACCATCCAATCCTACCGATTCGAGTGAAGGAGTTCCCGCCATGTCGCAGATAATCGAGTTGTCGGCGATGCTGCTTACCGTCGCCCTTGTCGCCTGGGGCCTGCTCCATCGCCGCAAGGGCGGGGACAACAGCATTGCGTCGGTGCGCCAGGCCATGCAGACCTGCGACCTGCTGCTCAAATTGGTGGGCCATATGCAACAGCACCGCGGCATGAGCAGCGCCCTTTTGGCTGGCGACCAGAGTTTCGCCCTGCGGCTTGGCGCCAAGCGCAACGAGATCGAAAGCCTGTTCCATCCCCTGCACGAGGCGGCCATGGAAGAGTGCAAGCAAGCGGCGCCCTGCCTGACGGTGAACGATCTGTCCGTGTTCCGTTTCAAATGGCGCAGCCTGACGGAAAACCTGAATGCCATGACCGTGGAAAAATCCATCGCCGAGCACAGCCACCTGGTCGCCACCGCCCTCGACTGGCTCGACGCCCTGGGCGAAGCCCGGGTCGGCCTGGCCATGGGCGACCGCCTGCCCCTCGGGCTGGTCAAAAACTATGTGCATCGCCTGCCGGCCCTGACCGAATGCCTGGGCCAGGCCCGGGCCATCGGCAGCAGCGTCGCCGCCCGGGGCAAGTGCTCCGCCGTCGCTAGGGTACGGCTGATGTTCCTCGTCACCCGTGCCGAATCCCTGCTGGAGCAAGCTTGCGCCGTGGAAGGCGCGGGCGGGCAAGGCATAGCCTCCAAGGGCACGGTGCATACCCTGGCCGAATTGATCCGCGGCAATATGTTGGGCGCCGAAGGCGTGGTCGGCGTTACCGCCGACAGCTATTTCACCCAGGCCACCCGCGCCATCGACGGCGTGTTCGCCTGGATCCGCGATTGCGGCCAGGGCCTGGAACAGCGCCTGGCAAGCCCCGAAGGCTTGTCCGCTGTGGCGCACGTTTGATCCGACTTGGCCGCACCTAAAAAATGAAATGAACCTAAAGCACCCGGCTCTTTGACCGGGGCCAGGAACTGGGAGGAGGAGAAGCATGGGGGCGATTCGCCCCCATGTCTTTTGCGGGCCATGAAGGCCTTCGCTATTTATGCGGCCGTAGACTCAATGACGAAGTGCAGACCGGTTATTTAGAAGGCCTTTTCCTGATATCGAATGCGCACCCGCTCCGGGTAGCTCCCGTCCGCGAATGGACAGATGAGATTCAGATTGCCTTTGGCATTGAACTTGGTTCTAATGCCTATGTCGTTTTATGAAAGGTGATGCTTTTGCGGTTTTTCTTAAGACGTACTAAAGAATTAGGGGTCACATGACGACGGGAAGCGCCGAATACTTCTACACAACTGACAAGGGTGTTAATGCGACTACTGTCCTCGTGCTTGCAGTTGCGTTGCTGACGCCATGCATCTATGTCGGTTTTCGGTTTTGGTGGCTGCTTGGCTTCGTGCCCGGCGCAATCATCGTGCCGTTGCTGCTGATCTATTGGGACAGCAACCGAGTTGATGGACTCCGCGCGTCTACTCCTGCGCTGTCCATGCTCGAGTCTGGTTTGTCTGTGCGCATAGGCCGAAAGGTAACTTTCATCAATTACGCAAATATCAAATCCATCATCGCAGAGACAGGCCGGGGATATCGCTACCTAACCATTTCTCACCATACTGCGCAAAACATCGAGGAACTGCACTTCAATGCAGCAGGAATCAACGCCAGCCTAGATGAAATACTTCACGAGGTGGCACAAAGGCTACCTGTCGAAAGCCACTCACGCATAGGACCAGGAGTGTTGCTATGTTCGACTTCACTGGGTGCCCAGCGAGTGTGAGCCGCATGAAGTCAAAGGGAACAGGGTAATTCAAGCTTTCCAGACGATGCCGGCTGCGGCTTGCCGCTATAGCCTCACCCCC
>RXJP01000099.1 GCA_003963315.1 Rhodocyclaceae bacterium
AGGCCATGTTCATGCGTGGCTCCGGGTCCGCCGAAAGGTTCGGCATCCCCAAACTTTCAACAGGAGATTTTCAAATGAGCACTTCCCGTACCCTGATCCAAGCCGCCGCTTCCACCCTGCTGGCCGCCGGCATCTTCGCCGCTTCCGGTTCCGCCCTGGCTGCCGATGAAGCCAAGGAACAATGTTTCGGCATTTCCAAGGCCGGCCAGAACGACTGCGGCGGCAAATACAGCAAGCATTCCTGTGCCGGCCAGTCCAAGGTGGACAACGATCCCAACGACTTCAAGATGGTGCCCAAGGGTAGCTGCGAAAAAATGGGCGGCAAGATGAAGGCCGCCGGCGACATGATGAAGAAGTAAGCACGAAAGCCAGCAGCATGAATGAAGGCATGTCCGCTTCCCGCTCGACGGCGGCCTCGCTGCCGCGGCGGGCCGGCCTCGGCCTGCGTACGCCCCACCTGCAACAGGTGTTGCGGGAAGGGCCGGATACGGCCTGGTTCGAGGTGCATAGCGAAAACTACTTCGCCGACGGCGGCCCCACCCTGGCGGCCCTGGACGCGGTGCGGCAAAGCTATCCCCTCAGCCTGCACGGAGTGGGCATGTCCCTGGGCGGCGCGGACGATCTCGATGGGAATCATCTGCGCCGGCTCAAGAATCTGGTGCGGCGCATCGAGCCCGCCGCCGTTTCCGAACACCTGTGCTGGTCGGCCATCGGCGGCCGCTGGCTGAACGACCTGCTGCCCCTGCCCTATACCGGCGAAGCCCTGGACCGGGTCTGCGCCCATGTGCAGCAGGTGCAGGACACCCTGGGACGGACCATCCTGGTGGAAAACGTGTCCAGCTACCTGCGCTTCCTGCCGGAAGACATGACGGAATGGGATTTCGTCGCCGCCGTGGTGCGGCGCACCGGCTGCGGCATTTTGCTGGACGTGAACAACATCCACGTCAGCGCCTGCAACCACGGTTTCGACCCTGCCGATTTCCTTGCTGCAATGCCGGCGGACGCGGTGGCGGAAATCCATCTCGCCGGCTACGAGGAAGTGGACGGCCTGTTGGTGGACACCCATTCCCGCCCGGTCTATCCCGCCGTATGGGCGCTGTACCGGGATGCCCTCACCCGCTTCGGCCCGGTGCCGACCCTGATCGAATGGGACCAGGACATCCCCGCCTTCGAGGTGCTGACGGCGGAAGCCGCCCGCGCCCAGACTTATCTTGACGCTGTCAGCCGCGACCATGCCCTCGCTGCGTGAGTTGCAAACCGGGTTTTCCGCCGCCGTGTTCACCGGCGGCGAAGCCGCCGCGGCCTTCCTCGCCGATTGCGTTGCGGGCGGCAGCGGTGTCGATGCCGCCCGCGCCGAACGTGGATTGGCGGCTTATCGCAGCAGCGTGTTGGCCAACCTCGCCGTGGCGGTGGAGGCCACCTATCCGGTGGTGGCGGCCATCGTCGGCCAGGAATTCCTCGCTGCCGCGGCCCGCCGCTACGCCCGGGAAAGACCCAGCGGCAGCGGCGATCTGAATGCCTACGGCCACGACTTCGGCGACTTCCTCGCCACCTATGAAGCTGCGGCCGAACTGCCCTACCTGCCCGATGTGGCGCGGCTGGAATGGCTGGTCCAGCAGGTGTATGGCGCTGCGGACGCTTCGGCCCAAGACCTCGTCCTGTTGGCCAGCACCGCGCCGGAACGCTGGGGCGAGTTGCGTTTCCGCCTCGACCCCGCCCACGGATTGTTCGCCTCTTCCTGGCCCGTGGCCCGTATCTGGACGGTGAACCAGCCCGGCTACGCGGGCGACTTCCTGGTGGATTTCGACCAGGCGGAGACCGTGCTGGTCCATCGCCGCGCGGCCGGTACCGCGGTGGAAGCCGTCGCCCCCGGCGACCATGCCCTGCTGTGGGCCCTGGCGGCCGGCGAGTCCCTGGAGCGGGCGGTGGAGGCGGCGGCCGGCGATCCCGCTTTTGATCTGCCAGCCGCGTTGCAGCGCTATGTCGCCGCCGGCCTGTTGTTGCAGGCCTACTGACCCTTCCCCGTTTCGTCGCCGGAGCCACGACCCATGAACAAAACCGCCCCGCCCTGCCCGCTGCCGCACCCCGTGGCTTGCATCTACCGATTGGCCTCCACCTTGATCGGCCTGTTGCAGCGCTGGCTCACGCCGCTGTTCGATCTGGCCTTGCGCCTCTATGTGGGGGACGTGTTCTTCCGCGCCGGCGTGCTCAAGGTTTCCGACTGGGCCGGCACCCTCAGCCTATTCGACTACGTCTACCAGGTGCCCCTGTTGCCGCCCCATCTGGCGGCGGTGATGGGCGCCGCTGGTGAGCTGTGTCTGCCGGTGTTGCTGGTGTTGGGCGTGGCGGGTCGCTTTGCCGCGGCTGGCCTGTTCGTCACCAACCTGATGGCGGCCATTTCCTTTCCCGATATTTCCGACCTGGGTTTGCAGGACCATTGGCTGTGGGGATCATTGCTGTTGGTGACGGTATTCCACGGTCCCGGGCGGTGGTCGCTGGATGCCTGGTTCAAAAAACGCTGGGGCCGTGAAGGCTGAAAGCACCGAATAAGCCCTTGGAGACAAGGGCCGTCTGTCCTATGCGTCACCGCCGAAAAGGCTACACTCCTACGGTCACAGGGGACACGAGATCCCCGTCGTCATTCCCCAACCCCTAGGGAGTCGCCATGAGTTTTCTCCGCACCTTGCGCATCGGTACCCGTCTGACGGCGGCTTTCACCGTGCTCCTGCTATTGCTGTTATCGGTGGCGGCCTTCGCCCTGGTACAGATGCAGCGGCAATCGGCGGTGACCCGGATCATCGTGGACGAGCAGACCTTGCGGGTATCCCTCGCCGAGGAATTGCAGCGCCACG
>RXJP01000097.1:0-15267 GCA_003963315.1 Rhodocyclaceae bacterium
GGCGGTTCCGCCGGTGGCGATAGCGACGGTGGCAGTGCTGGTGGCAATGGCAGTGGCAACGGCGCCGGTGGTGCGGGCAGCAACAGCGGTGGCTCCGGCGGTGACCGCAGCGGTTCCGGCAATGATGGTGCGGGTTCGGGCGGGGCCAATGGTGGCGGCAGCGGCACGGGGGATTCCGGCGGATCAAGCGGCGCGGGCAACTCGGGCGATGGCGCGGGTTCCGGTTCCGGCAGTCGCGGCAGCGGCGCTTCCGGCGCGGGGGATTCCGGCGATGGCGCGGCCAGTGGCGGTCAAGGCAGCGGCGGTCAGGGCGAAGGTGCCGGCACTAGCGGCGCCGGCAACAGCCGGGGCAAGGGCGGCAACAGCGGCGGCGAAGGCGACAGCGCTGGCAGCGGGCGCGGCACCGGCGGTGGGGCGGGTGACAGCGGTACCTCCAGCGGCTCCGGCAAGGATGGCGGCTCCGGTGGCGGCGACGATTCCGCTTCCGGCACCAGCACCGGATCGGGCAAGGGCGGTTCGTCCGGCAGCGACGATAGCGCGGGCAGCGGCGGTGCCGGTTCCAAGCGCGGCGGCGATGGCGGCGGCGATGACAGCGACAAGAGCCAGGCCAGCAGCGGCCGGGGCGACAAGGCCGACGCCAAGCAATCCGGTTCCGACGCTCAAGGCGGCGACGGTGCGGGCGGCTCCAAGGGGGGCGGCAATGGCGCAGGCATCACGTCCGACAGCAACGAAAGTCTCTGCATCGGCAACCAGAACGCCAACCGCGGCCAGGACCTGCCGGAACAGGGCGGCAGCCTCGCCAACCGCCCGCTGCTGGAGGTGCGCGGCGGCGGCGTGAATCTGGATAGCGATTGCAGCAAGAAATCTTCAGGGGCCGGGGCGACGGTGGGGGCGAAAGGGAGGTAACTGGGTCTTGGCGGCAGGTTCCGGCCAAGAGCCGACCTTTATGTTTTCATCCCTAAAGCGGCCATAGCGACTGACATGCGCCCGGTATATTGGAGTTGTTATACTGACAGCCATAATCCCAAGTGACTGAAAGTTGTGAACTTAGAAGGGGAGGATTCCGTGTCATCAATATCATCTGCTATACGAACCCAAGTGTCAGCGTAAACCTTGTCAGGCATCAAGATTGCAATGAGCGCTATGGACATATCTACCTTGTTTGATCCCTCTCACCTTGCAACGTTTCTCGGCGGCACGGCCGTCGGTGCAGCTGGTAAATATCTGGCAGATTTGTTCACAGATCAGCGGAAGAAGAAGGAAGGGATCAGAGCAGATCGATTGAAATTTGATCGCTTAAAGTCGCTGATGCCGACTCTGCTTGATGAGATGAAGAAGGATCTATTGGAAAACAAGGAGTCGCACATGCGCGAGTTCGTTGTACTTCGTAGTGAAGTGACCTTCTTCAATTCAAGCAAGCCAAGATTCGTGTACTTCGAGACGAATCATCCGGCGGCTCAAAACCAAGCGGATACTTTGCTCAGCGAAGGACATGTTGACGTTGTGCAGCTTGAAGGGCCGAGAATTTATCGTTTCAAAGAAGCGTTTGTTGAGAGAGTTCTAAATGATGCTTAGCTCTGCGACCCCGACTATGAAAGGAAGACCCTAGTGAGCTATCACCTTGATAGGCACAAAAGCCTATTCCATTCTTTTCTTTTTGATTTTCTTTTCAAGAAAGGTAGAGTTGCAGCTCATAGATTTTCCGCGCTCATTGATACACCACAACATTACTGTCGAACGCGCAATGACGTTGAAGTCGAAGAGCGAGGTTTCATGGCTTCTGAATATCTAACCTTCTGGGGCTTTCTGTTTAAGCGCTATGAAGAACCTTACCAATTGGGGTTTGCAATGGGACTTCGTGACATTGCAGAAGAGGATGCGAAAAACGGGCGCTGTCGCGCCGAGTTGTTTCCCAGCCTCGGTTACAGGAGAAGCTGGAAGATCGCGTTGACGGAACTTCGTCAACGGGGTTTTGTGAATCCTCAGCTTGATGAGGTATTTAGTAGCATGAAATCGGAATGAGAGCGCGAATGTCTGATGGAGTGTCTAAGAGCAGGATGGGCTAACAAAGCGCTCCAGCCGACGCGCTATGCGCGCGGCTGAGCTTGGCTCTCCTGTGAATTCAAAAGGGTCATGGTGGTTTCGGAAATCACCCTGCCCCTTTGAGTTAAGACGGCCTCGATGGAAGGTGTCATCCGTCTTTCTTGATAGCGGCCAACTGTTCGCGGATGATACGTTCGGCATCTTCGGGTGGCAGGTCGATGCCGCCCATTAGCGGACGCACCTCGATACAACAGGGTTGGCCAGGAAACGGCGCTGGAAAGCGCTGCGCCCAGGCCAGCGCTTCTTCGTGTGATTGCACCTCAATCAGTGTGTAGCCGGCAATGAGCTCCTTGGTCTCAGCGAAGGGACCATCCGTGACACACACCTTGCCGCCGGCGTCGTACTGCACACGAAATCCCTGGCTACTGGGCTGCAGACCGGCACCGTCGAGCAGCACGCCGGCCTTGGCCATCTCATCGTGGAAGGCCATCATGCGCGGCACGAGGGTAGGGTCATCAGGGAAGTCGCCAGCCTCGCTCATGGAGGTGGCGCGAACTTGGATCATGTAACGGGGCATGGAAGTCTCCTAAAAATATATCGTTACCTTGCACGACGAACGACGACGGCTCACTGCGACAAGCTCGTCCCTCACGCTATCACAATCACCATCCACATCGCCCCGAACTTGTCCTTCACCATGCCGAAGCTGGAGGAGAAGACGGTCTTCGACAGGGGCATCTGAATGGCGCCGCCGTCGGCCAGGGCGGTGAAGCGTTGTTGGGCGTCGTCGGCCACGGTGAGGGAGAGGGCGAAGCCCTGGAGGTTGGCCTGCCCCGCAATTGCCGTCGGAGGCCATGACCGTGGTGTCGCCGATGGGGAAGCTGGCGTGCATCACCTTGGTTTCCGATCCCTGCTGGAAGCGCGGGGCGTACCACGACGGATGTGGATTTTGCATTCGCCCTCGATCACTGGGCGCAATTCCAGAACCTCAGCCAAGAAATCATTTAGAACGATTGGCTGTCCATTCTCATCGGCACTCTCGCCGCAAAAAACCGATACAAACTCCCTCTCCCCCGCACCGCTTCCCTTGGTGATAATGACGGCCTGCCTTCCATTGCGGGGATGCCATGAGCTTATCTACCTGTTGTCGCGCCTTCGTCGGGGTGCTGGTGTTGGCGCTTGCGTTGCCAGCCCTGTCGGCTGAGACGCTGCGGGAACGGATACGGGAGCGGCTGGCGGAGCGCAGCCAGGGGGCGGACCCGGGGGATGAGTTGACGGATACCGGTAATGCCATGAGTTGCGCCGATTGGTCACGCAAGGTGAAGCGACTTGAGCGTTTCGCCGCTCGTCGTCAGAAGGGACCAATGCCCGATCTCGCCGATGTGGCCTATGGTCCCGAACCCCTTGCCACGCTGGATGTGTATCTGCCCAAGGGGCAGGTGGCGGGCGGGGCGCCGCTCATCATGATGGTGCACGGAGGCGGCTGGTGCGTGGGGGACAAGGGCGGTAGCCAGATGGTGGCCAACAAAGTGGCGCGCTGGGTGTCGCAGGGTTTTGTTTTTCTCTCCGTCAATTACCCCATGGTGAACGATGGCGCCGATGCCCTGGCCCAGGCCGGGGCCATCGCCGGGGCGGCGGCCTTCGTGCAGGCCCACGCCGGGGAGTGGGGGGGCGATGGCCGTCGCCTCATCCTCATGGGGCATTCGGCGGGGGCGCATCTGGTGTCCCTGGTCAATGCCGATGCCCATCTACGGGCAGCCCACGGCGTGCGGCCCCTGTTGGGCACGGTGTCGCTGGATGCTGGTGCCATCGACGTGGTGAAGCAGATGCCCAACGTCTACCCCTTCCTCAAGGCCCGCTATCGGGAGGCCTTTGGCGATACCGAGGTGGGTTGGATCGCGGCTTCGCCCTTCCACCAGCTCGACCCCACGGCGGCACCCTGGCTGGGGGTGTGCTCCACCCAGCGCAAGGACAAACCCTGCGACCAGGCCCAGGCCTACGCCGACAAAAGCCAGGGCCTCGGCATCCGCGCTGCTGTGCTGCCCGAGCCCATGAACCACGGCGAGATCAACAGCGCCCTCGGCGCCCCCGGCCGCTACACCGACGACGTGGAAGCCTTCATGGCTTCCCTGGATCCGGTGGTGGCGGCGCGGTTGAAGCACTAGGGGCTTACTGCTGATTGAATCACGCGGAAATGAATGACAAGCCTTCGCTGTGTCGTCATCCCCGCGTAGGCTGGGATCCAGCGGCGCCAGGTAAAGGCACTGGATTCCCGCTCGGGTAAAGCCTGGCCTGTCCTGAGCGCGTCGAAGGGCGGGAATGACGTTGAATGGTGTCGGCCATCCTTGCGGGGTTCAACCAATCCGTTACAACGGCAGCGGGCGGAAGCTTTTGTGGCGAGGCTTGAGGTCGCCGTTCAGAGCGCGCAGGCCTTCGTAGGCGGCGACCACGCCGTGTTTGAAACCCTGGGGTAGGAAGCGCAAGGGCGGCACCCGGTTGTCAAAAAGGCTGCTGCGGCGCAGGCGTTCCGCCAGGGGGCTGACGAAGGAGAGGCTAGCCGTGATGGAAAGGTCCTGGGTCCGGGTTTCGGTGCAGTGGGGCGTGGTGGATGGCATGTAGATGCCCATGCCGGGTGCCAGGTCCAGCGCCAGGGCCTTGTGGTCGTGGGCCGGGTCGTAGTGCAACGAATGGGGATTGGCGTCGCCCGAGAAAAATTGCCGTAGCGTTTCCCGCGACACCAGGGTCGGGTCGTTGGGGCTGAAGGCCATGAAGTGCTTGTGTCCGCGCAACTGAAGCAACAGGTTGCTGCCATAGTCCAGGTGGTAAGGGGTGCTGGCCTTGCCCCGGCTGATGAAGAGGGAGCCGGTGCAGTACAGCACCGCGCCGTAACGCGGTGGCAGTGAGGCCATCAGGGCGGCCGCCATGGCGGTGAACAGGGGCTTGAGCAGGGACGTGCTTTCCACTTCGTGCAGGGCGATCCAGCAGTCGGCGCTTGGGGTGTCGATGAGTTGCAGCAGGGTCTGGCGGGAGGCCTGCCGGGTGCTGAACAGTTCGCCGTAGTCCTGGTGGGCGGTTTTCACCTTGATGCTGTCGTCGGGCACCGAGGCCAGCAGTTCATGCAACCCCGTGTCGGAGAACAAGGGCGAGCCATGACGGTCGTGTTGCACGACCATCGGCTCCTTTCCGAGCATGTGGTGCCCGACCTCCGCCTGTAGCTGTATCACGGCACGCCCCCTGGGCACTTGGAGGGCGGATTCTGCTACTCAAGGTCTGTCATTCGCCTGACTCGTCACCCTTGTTCACGGATTGTTACACTTGCGCAGCACCACGTGCATCGCCCGTTCCGACGCCACCTGTTCGATACAGCGGTAGCCCAGGGCCGGGAGGTCGATGCCGTCGAACAATCGCTCGCCCCGGCCGAGCAGCACCGGGGAGATGGCGATGTGCATTTCGTCGATGAGGCGTTCCCAGAGGTATTGCTGGATGGTGGCGGCACCGCCGCCGACGCGGACGTCCTTGCCCTGGGCCGCTTCCCGCGCTTGGTCCAGGGCGGCGTGGATGCCGTCGGTGACGAAATGGAAGGTGGTGCCGCCTTCCATCACCAGGGGCGGCCGGGGGTGATGGGTGAGCACGAAAACCGGCACGTGATACACGGGGTTCTCGCCCCACCAGCCACGCCAGCTTTCGTCGGGCCAGGGGCCGCGCACCGGGCCGAACATATTGCGTCCCAGAATCCAGGCGCCGATGTTGTCGAAGCCGCGGGCGGCGAAGTCCTCGTCGACGCCGGTCTCCCCGTCCTCGCCGCCCAGCACTTTGGTCTGGAAGGTGCGGGTGGGGAAGGCCCAGCCATGCAGGGCGGTGCCGCCTAGGCCGAGGGGATTCTCCAGGCTCTGCTCGGGGCCGGCGGCAAAGCCGTCAATGGACAGGGTGAAGCTTTCTACACGGAGTTTGCTCATCATTTTCCTTTCGTTAGGGAAGGTCTGATTGGGTGTCATACCGTTCGGGCTGAGTCTGTCGAAGCGCTCCAGCGTCAATGCACCATGCGTTTCGACGGCCTCAACGCGAACGGACTTGTTCTGACCTTCGTTAGCGTGAACAGGGCCTAGTAACGTGATTCCTGCGGCAGACCCGCTTCCACCGGCCGCACCTCGATGTCGCCATAGCGCGCCCCTGGCCATTTCGCGGCGATCTGGATGGCCTCGTTGAGGTCGCGGGCCTCGATCAGGAAAAAGCCGCCCAACTGTTCCTTGGTCTCGGCAAAGGGGCCGTCGGTCACCGATAGGTGGCCGTGGCGCACCCGCAGGGTCGAGGCGGTGCGGGCGCTTTGCAGCGGCTCGGTATGGAGCAAATGGCCGCTGGCCCGCAGCGCCTGCACGTAGTCCAGGGTCTCGCTGCGCAGGGCGGTCCATTCCTCTTGCGAGAGGGCGGCGAAGGTTTCCTCCGCCTCCCAGGCGAGGCACAGATACTTCATGGCGTTTCTCCTGTTCCCTTGCCATGGATATGGCATGTTCGAATCAAGTCCCACCGTTCGGGCTGGGCTTGCCGAAGCGGCCCGGCGTCGACGCACCACGCGTTTCGACACGCTCAACACGAACGGAGTTATGCAGCCTTCCCTGGAGGGCGCACGTCCAGTGCCTTTGCCTTAACGCCGCTGGATCCCCGCCTGCGCGGGGATGACGACAGCGCAGAGGTTTGTCGCCCATCATTTATACGGCCCTCAATAATCAGCGTGTCCTTATTGCATGGAATGCAGGCCGATCATGTTGCCTTCGGTATCCGACACCAGGGCGATGTGGCCGTACTGGCCGATGGACATCTTGGGCTTGTGGATGCTGCCGCCGGCTTTGGCCGCCTTGGCGGCTTCCACGGCGCAATCGGCGCACATGAAGTACACGATCACACTGTTGGCGCCGGCGGGGACGCCGGTCATCTTGACCAGGGCACCGGTCACGCCCATGGCGTCCCGTTCCATGGGAAAGGCCCACATCTCCAGGCCCGGCGGCTGGCCGGGGTTTTCCAATTGGGTCAAGGGCCGGCCGAAGACCGATTCGTAGAAGGTTTTGGCGCGCGGCATGTCTTGCACATAAATTTCAAACCAGCCCACGGGGTTGATGGCGTCATTGTTCATGGTGTTCTCCTGTCGGGTTTATCGATGTCGGCTCAGTCGGGAATCTCGGGTTCGACCAGTTGCTTCAGTTGGTCGAGGGATTCCTGCCAGCCCAGGTAGCACATCTCCACCGGGATCGCAGCGGGGATACCTTCCTGCACCACGTTCAGCTCGGTGCCGCAGAGCACGGGACGGAGGGTGATGGTGGTGGTCATTTGCCCGGGCAGATTGGGGTCGTCGAAGACGTCGGTATAGCGGATGCGCTCACCGGGCACCAGTTCCAGGTAGGTGCCGCCGAAGGCATGGCCGTGGCCGGTGCTGAAGTTGGTGAACGACATCTTGAAGCTGCCGCCCACCTTGGCGTCCAGGGCGTGCACCTGGCAGACGAAGCCGTGGGGCGGCAGCCATTTGGCCAGGGCGGCAGGGTCGAGGAAGGCGCGGTAGAGTTTGTCGGCCTTGGCTTTGAGGACGCGGTGGAGGCGGACGGTGCCGGTTGTTGAGGTCATGGTGTTCTCCTTGGGGTTGGGGCTTGCTGTGGGGTAGTCGAACGGGCGGCGCCCGTTTCGACAGGGCCACAGAATTATTTTTGGCGCGGCTGCAACTCGCGCACCGGGCGCACTTCGATGCTGCCCACCCGGGCCGGGGGAATCTTGGCGGCGATCTGCAGGGCTTCGTCGAGATCGGCGGCGTCGATCAGGTAGAAGCCGGTGAGCTGTTCCTTGGTTTCGGCGAAGGGGCCGTCGGTGACGGATACCTTGCCGTCCCGTACCCGCAGTGTGGTGGCGGTGCTGACCGGATGCAGCGGCTCGGCGGCAAGCAGGCGGCCGCTGTCGGCGATGCCCTGGCCGCAGCGCAGGCATTCGCCGTCGTCGATCTCTTCCAGGCGCCGTTCTTCGGCGTAGACCAAGCATAGGTATTTCATGGCGGGCTCCTTGGGGGGGTGAAAAGGCTAGCAGGGAAACACCGTAACCCCCCCGGCCCCCCTTGTCAGGGGGGAGTCAGAGCGGCGATGCTTTTTGCAGCACGCCCCTCCCCTGATAAGGGGAGGACGGGAGGGGTTGCGGTTCCCAGCAAATCGATCACAGAAATTGACAAGACAACTTCCTAGTCGTTCGGTGCGGCCCGCTTTCGACAGGCCGCCCAAAAAATTTATAGGGGAACGCTGAACAAGTCCGTTCGCCCTGAGCTCTTCGGCAAGCTCAGGACAGGCTTGTCGAAGGGCCGTCCCTGTTGAATCAAGGGCTTCGACAAGCTCAGCCCGAACGGTGGCGACTTAATCAGCGTTTTCTTAGCAGGTCAGTTTGGCCAGGCGCTTTTCCAGGTGACGGCGTTCGGCCCCCTGTTGGGTCAATTGCAGCGCCCGGGTGAAGGCGCTGCGGGCCTCGTCGTGGCGGCCCAGGCGGCGGCAGAGTTCGCCCCGGGTGGCGTGGGCGAAACGGTAGTCGGCCAGTTGCCCTTCCGCCAGCAGGGCATCCACCAGGGGCAGCCCGGCGGCCGGGCCGTCGCGCATGGCCACCGCCACGGCCCGGTTGAGGGCCACCACCGGCGAAGGCGCGGCCCGCAGCAGCACGTCGTAAAGGCCGACGATCTGCGGCCAGTCGGTGGCCGCGGCGGTGGCGGCTTCGGCGTGGATGGCGGAGATAGCCGCCTGCAAGGCATAGGCGCCCACCGGGCGCGCGGCGAGGGCCTGTTCCACCAGGGCGGCGCCCTCGGCGATCAGCGTCCGGTCCCAAAGGCTGCGGTCCTGGTCGTCCAGCAATATCGGGTCGCCGGTTGCGTCGGTGCGGGCCGTGCGGCGCGATTCGTGCAGCAGCATGAGGGCCAGCAGGCCCGCCACTTCCCCTTCCGGCAGCAGGTCGAGGAGCAGGCGGCCGAGGCGGATGGCCTCGGTGCTGAGGTCATGGCGGGTCAGGCTTTCGCCGGTGCTGGCGGCATAGCCTTCGTTGAACACCAGGTACACCACCCGCAGCACCGCATCCAGCCGGTCCGGCAGTTCTTGGCGCGCCGGCACTTGATAGGGAATGCGGGCGTCGCGGATCTTGCCCTTGGCGCGGACGATGCGCTGGGCCAGGGTGGCTGGCGTGGTGAGGAAGGCGGCGGCGATGGCCTCGGTGGTCAGGCCGCACACCTCGCGCAAGGTCAAAGCCACCTGGGCTTCGCTGGACAACGCCGGGTGGCAGCAGGTGAAGATCAGGCGCAGGCGGTCGTCTTCCAGTTCTTCCCGTTCGTCCCAATTGGGCGCGGGGTCGGCCACGGCCTCGGCCTGTTCGGCGGCATCGTCCCAGTTCGCTTGGCGTGCCTGGCGGCGCAGGGCATCGATGGCCTTGAAGCGGCCCGCCGACACCAGCCAGGCCACCGGGTTGGCGGGCAGGCCTTGGCTGGGCCATTGTTCCAGGGCGGCGCGAAAGGCTTCGTGCAGGGCTTCCTCGGCCCGGTCGAAATCGCCCAAGAGGCGGATCAGGGTGGCGAGGACGCGGCGCGATTCGTTGCGGTACACCGCGTCGATGGTGGTGCGCAGTGTCTCGTTATCGTTCATCGCCTTGGCTTATTGCCCGTAGGACTTGAGGGGCTTGCCCGGTATGGCCGACGGCGCTTCGTTGTTGGCCGTTGTGCCGTCGCTGCGGATCAGGCTGAGATACAGCGCCAGCACGGCGATGGGCAGCGCGATGGCGGTGAATTGCAGGCCCGGGCTGTTGGCGACGAGGGGCTTGCCGTAGCGGTTCTCGCCCTTGCTGCCGGGGATGAAAAGAAAGACCAGCGTGGTGAAGGGGAACAGCACGGTGAGGGACCACCAACCGTTGGCGTTGAAGTCGTGCAGGCGGCGGATGCTCATGACGAAGACGATGAGGGGCACGCCGACATTCTTCACCAGGATGAAGCAGGCCGTGCCCACCAGCTTGCCCAGGGCCGGCGGCAGCAGGAAGCAGAGCAGGTAGATGAAGATCAGCAAGGCGCCGGCGGCGAGCATGGCGCCCAGGGTGTAGGCGAAGTAGCGCAGGCGGCCGATGCGTTGGGAGAGGGAGAAGAAGCGCGGCGACTCCAGCGCCGGCGGCACGGGGGTGGCGCTGAGCAGGGCGGCTTCGCTCACGGCGCGCTCCACTTGCCGGGATCGCGGAAGGGTGATTGCATGCGCACCACGGCTTCCGAGGTGACGGCCAGGCGGTAGGGATAGGCGTCGTTGGGGGAGATGCACAGGCCCGTGGCATTGCCCGCCGCTTCCACCTTGAGCATTTCCGGCGCGGCGATGGTGCCGCCCTTGTAGCTTGATGAGTCGATCTTGGCCGGGGTGGCGGAAGGATTGACGGTGAGGGCGTAGATCATGCGGTTGACGATGGGCACCACCAGGCGCACGCAATAGGTGACCCGTACTTTGAGCAGGTTGGCGTCCTGCACGTTCATGCCGTCCTGGAGGGCGGTGGGGTCGCGGTACATCAGGTTGTCGTTGGGGATCTCGCCATTGGCATTGGCGAAGCCGCCCAGGGCGCCAGAGGTGGGATTGAGAATCTGGATCAGGGCGAGCTTGTTGTCGGCGAGTTCGGTCTTGGCGGTGAGGCGGCCGTCCTTCAGGGCCTGCTGGGTGGTGTCGTGCACGAACAGGGGGGCAAAGCCGGCGGCCAGGGCGTCCTGGATCGCGGCCATGGCGCCGCCGTTCAGCGCACCGGCGCGGGTAGCGGCGAAGGTGGCGTAGTTGAGGGTCTGCTTGGCTTCATAGACGAAGGCGAATTGCAGGCTGGCCAGCAACAGCAACAGCAGGATGGGCAGCACGTAGAGATATTCCACCGTGGCCTGGCCCGCGGCGCGGAGGCGGAGGCAGAGGCAGAGGCAGAGTCTACTTCGGGCCATCGCCGCTCCCGGGGGTGTCGTTCGGCGTCAACTGTTTGACCAGGGCCTCGGCTTGGCTGGCCAATGCCTTGTCGTCGCCGGCCATGGTGTGGGCCTGGATGTAGGCGGCGTGGGCCTGGCGCTGGCGGATGATGCCCAGGTTGTACCAGAGCCGGGCGTCGCCGGGATTGAGCAGCACGGCGCGCTGGTAGGCCTCGGCGGCGAGGTCGGGACGGTTGGAGCGGGCGTAGAGATTGCCCAGGCGCAGCCAGGTTTCGGCATCGTTGGGCACGGCGCGCACCAAGCCCTGGTAAAGGGCTTCGGCCTTGGCGTCTTCGCCCTTGTCGTAGGCCAGCACGGCGGAGCGTTGCATCTCGAACAGGTCGCCGGTGAACAATCGCTCGGTGGTGCCGCAGGCGGTGAGCATCAGGGGGAACAGCAAAAGAGCAACCCATCGCCACACCTTGCTGTTTGTCCGGGATGAATCTCGCGAGGGGGGAAGGGCTTGCAGGAGCACCGAAACCGTAACCCCCCCGGCCCCCCTTGTCAGGGGGGAGTTCGCATGGCGATGGGCTGAGCAATCTCTCTCCCCCCTGACAAGGGGGGCCGGGGGGGGTAGCCGTCGCCGATAGAAATCCAGTCTGCTCCCCGCCCGAGGATGACCGCAAAAAAACATCAGCGCCATTCCAGCCGCTCGCCGATGGCGAGGTGCAGTGTCGCCAGGCTGCCCGGCGCCAACTCCAGGGTGGCGCGAGCGCAGCTGCAACCGGCCCAGCGGCGCGGCGCCAGGCGCTCCACGGTTTTCAGCACCGTGTAGTTGGCGTCGAGGAAGACCAGGTCCAGGGGATAGCCCATGCCGAAGGTGTGCACCGAGGGGCAGGGTTCGATCAGCAGGGCCTGGCCCGTTTGCAGGGGCGGCCGGCCGAGCAGGCCGCGCAGGCGATCCCAGGCGTTGGTGGTGAGGCTGACGTGAGGAACAAGGCATTGCGGGCTGCCTGCGCGGTAGAGGGCACCCTGCCTCAAAGCATGCCTTCCAGCATGAACTTCATGGCGATGGGGAAGGCGAGGACGATGAAGGTCACGGGGAAGATGAAGACGATGAGGGGCAGGATCAGTTTCACCGGGGCTTCCATGGCCAGCTTTTCCGCCCGCTGGAAACGCTCGGTGCGGCGCTGTATCGATTGCACCCGCAGCGCGGTGCCGAGGCGGGCGCCCATCTTTTCCGCCTGGATCACGCTGCCGACGAAGCTGGTGATCTCTTCCATGTCGAGGCGTTTCTCCATGCGGCGCAGGGCATCGGCCCGGGGCACGCCGGCGCGCAGGTCGCGCACCACCATGTAGAACTCGTTGCGCAGGGGGCCGGGCGGGCCCTTGTCCATGGCCTGGTTGAGGGCGCCGTTGAGGTTGAGGCCGGCTTCCACCGCCATGGTGATGAAGTCCAGGTACACCGGCAGGGCCTTCAGCACATCCTTGCGCCGCTTGGCGCGCACGTCGCCCAGCCAGATCAGGGGGAAGAAGAAACCGCCCAGGGCCAGCAGCAGGATCAACAGGAAGTCGAGGGAATCCACCGCGGCGAGGAGGATGCCACCCACCAGGGGCGTGACGATGGCGGCGAAGACACGCACGGCATAGAACTGCTCCGCCGACATGAGGTAGCCGACGCCGGTTTCCTGCAGGCGCTTGTGGGTGCGCTCCAGCCAGTCCGGCGGGAAGCGGTAGGTGAGGTGGAATTCGATGAAGATGATGAGGGGCCACACCATGTTCAGCATGGGCGGCAGCGGGTCCATGTATTCCCGATCCTCATCGGGCACTTCGCCCTTGAGGGTGGAAATGCTGTGGAAGGCCAGCAGCGTGGCCCCGCCCACCATGAGGCCGATGAGGAGGGCGAAGAAGGAGTCAGACATGGGGATCAGACATCAATGGCGGTGATCTTGCGGATGAAGAAATAGCCCATGGTTTCCATGACCCCGATCACCGTCAGGGTCAGCCAGCCGATCCAAGTGTTGAACAGGGGGGCCATGGCCACAGGTTCCAATTGGGTGAGGCCGAACATCACCAGCAGCGGCAGGCCGGTCATGACCACGCCCTGGATCTTGCCCTGGGCGGTGAGGCTGGCGATCTTGCCTTCCATGGTCTGCTTCTCCCGCAGGGTGTCGGCCAGGGCGTTGAGGATCTCCGCCAGGTTGCCCCCCACTTCGCGGGAGATGCGCAGGGCGGAAATGACCAGGGCGAAGTCGGCCACCGGGTTGCGCTTTTCCATGTTCTTGAGGGCAGTGTCGAAGTCCACCCCCACCCGCAGTTCGCGCACCATCAGGTCGAATTCCTGGGAGATGGGCGGCCGCGATTCCTTGATCATGGATTCGATGGCGATGTTGAGGCTGGCGCCGGCGGTCATGGCCCCGGTGATCATCAGCAGGGAATCGGGCAGTTGTTTTTCCAGGGTCTTGAGGCGGGCGGTGCGCAGGTGGCGCACGTAGTACTTGGGCAGCACGTAGGTGAGCACCAGGGACACCACGGTGAACACCGGATTGGCGGTGAGGAACCAGATGACGGAAGGCACCACCACCATGCCCGCCACGTTGTAGCGGAACATCTTCTGCGGATCGAGGAAGATGAACATGTCGGCCAGGGTGGTGGACGCCTGCTTTTCCAGGTTCTCCTTCTGTCGCGTCAGCATCTTGTCCGCCCATTGCATGACGAGCCAGATCACCAGCCCGACAGCAGCGAGGATGACGACGGCGATGAGGATCAGGTCGTTCATGTCACAGGCCTGGGTTGGGTGCGTGCAGCCAAGCCGCGCGCTAGGACCGCAACCCCTCCCGGCCTCCCTCCTTCGACGAGGCTCAGGACAGGCTTGTCAGGGGAGGGGCGAGACTGCTCACTGCGCTGCCACTCGAACTCCCCCCTGACAAGGGGGGGCGGGGGGGTTAGCCGTTCCTGGCAGACCTGGGGTCCGGGCTCGATACAAAGCGTGAGGCGTTGACTGGGCATCACATCACCCGCCCCGCTTGGAACACCGACAGATCCACATCCAGGCCGCGGTTCTTCAGGTCCTGGTAGAAGTCGGGGATGGCGCCGGTGGCGATGTGCTTGCCCTTCACCTTACCGTCGGCGCCGAAGCCTTCCTGCTTGAAGAGGAAGATGTCCTGCATCTGGATCATGTCCCCTTCCATGCCGGTGATTTCGGTGATGTGGGTGATCTTGCGGCTGCCGCAGGAGAAGCGGTTCTGCTGGATGATGAAGCGGATGGCGGAAGCGATCTGTTCGCGGATGGCGCGGATCGGCAGATCGAGACCGGCCATCATCACCATCACTTCAATCCGCGCCAGGCAGTCCCGTGGCGTGTTGGCGTGGGCGGTGGTCAGCGAGCCGTCGTGGCCGGTGTTCATGGCGGTGAGCATGTCCAGGGCCTCGCCGCCGCGGCACTCGCCGACGACGATGCGGTCGGGCCGCATGCGCAGGGTGTTCTTCACCAGGTCGCGGATGGCCACCATGCCCTTGCCTTCGGCGTTGGCCGGGCGGGATTCGAGGCCGATCAGATTGGGCTGGGTGAGTTGCAGTTCCGCCGCGTCTTCCACGGTGATGATGCGTTCGTCGGGGGGGATGAAACTGGACAGCAGGTTGAGCAGGGTGGTCTTGCCCGAGCCGGTACCGCCGGAAATGACGATGTTGGCCTTCTGGTCCACGATGGTCCGCATGAAGCCCAGCATTTCGTGGGTCATGGAACCGAAGCGCACCATGTCCTCGCCTTGCAGCTTCTTCTTGGAGAACTTGCGGATGGTGATGTTGGCGCCCTTCAGGGCCAGGGGCGGGATTACCGCGTTCACCCGCGAGCCGTCCTTGAGGCGGGCGTCCACCATGGGCGAGGATTCGTCGATGCGGCGGCCGAGGGGCGCGACGATGCGCTCGATGGCGCCCACCACGGCCTGGTCGCTGGTGAAGGTGATGTCGGATTTGGTCAGGCGGCCGGCGCGCTCGATGAAGATTTCATCGTAGCGGTTGACCATGATTTCCGTCACCAGCTCGTCCGCCAGCAGGTCTTCCAGGGGGCCGAGGCCCACCACTTCGTCCAGCACCTGCTTGATGATGCGGTTGCGGTCGATCTCGGGAGGCAGTTCCTTGTCCTTGCCGACGATCTCTTCCAGCAAGGTGCGGGTGTTGTTGCGCAGCTCATCCTCGCTCTGGCGCGCCACATCCATGCGGCGCAGGTCCATCTGCTTGATGAGCAGCTTGTGGATGCGGGTGAGGTGCTGGTTGAGGATGGCCCGGGCGTGGTCGTCGAGGGAGGGGGGCTC
>RXJP01000097.1:15329-27818 GCA_003963315.1 Rhodocyclaceae bacterium
GTGTTGGGGCCATCACCGGTGCCGCTGGCGCGGCGGGGGGCGGGGGCACGGCTGCCGCCGGCGCGGGGGCCTGGGCCGCGGCTTCCTCCAGGTCCTTCACCTCCAGGGTGTAGCCGGCGATGGATATTTTGTCGCCGGGCTTGAGGGGGCCGTGACGGCTGACCTTCTGGCCGTTCACTTCGGTGCCCGAGGAGGACCCCAGGTCTTCCACGTACACGCCTTCCGGTTTGCGCTGGATCACGGCGTGTTTTTTGGCCACGGTCCAGCCCTGGAGGGCGATCAGGTTCTCATCGCCCTTGCCGATGGCACAACTGTCCAGGGTGCACTCGATTTCGGAGGTCTGACCCTTGGGGGTGGTGACGGCGATACGCAGCATGCTTGGTGTCCTGTTCCGTGACTAAGCAAAGGGTAGGGAAGTGGTGTGCAGCCAAGCCAAGACTGCAACCCCCCCGGCCCCCCTTGTCAGGGGGGAGTCCGAGTGGCGATGTGGCGCGCAGTCTCTCTCCCCCCTGACAAGGGGGGCCGGGGGGGTTAAGCCCTGCAAGCAAAAATCGACTTCGCTCCTGGCCTGACGAAGGGAGTCCTGCCCTAGCCCGTTCAAGAAAATTCCGGACAGAGGCGCCCATGCGTGGAAATAACGCCGGTAGCGGGTTTGGCTGTTACGGCCGGTTGTGGGCACTTCAAAATTCCTTAATCAATGATGTCCTTCTTGCTCAGGTTGCGCTCGAAGCGCTCCTTCATTTCCAGGCCCTTCTCGATGCGCTCCTGGTTCATGGAGCCGCTCGGGTCCACCACCACCGGGGTGACGGCGATCAGCATGTCGGTACGGCCGCTGCGGAAGCCGGTGGAGCGGAACAGGGGGCCGAGTACCGGCAGATCACCCAGCCATGGCACTTTGGAAACGTCGTTCTGCATATCGCGATTGATCAGGCCGGAGATGACCATGGTCTGACCGGAGCGGACATTGATCTCGGTTTCGGCGGTGCGGGTGAGGAAGCCCGGATTATTGTTCACCGAGGTGGAGGAATCGAGCTGGCTCATCTCGGCCTTGATGGCGGCGATGACGTTGCCCTTGTCGTCGGCGGAGGGCTTGATGGTCAGCTTGATGCCGTAGTCCTTGTAGGTGATGTTGCTGGTGCCCAGGGCGCCGGAGCTTTGCAGCGGGATCTGGCCGCCGGCGAGGAAGGAAGCGATGCCGCCGCTGCGGGCGGAGAGCTCCGGTTCGGCGAGGACGGTGAGGTCGCCGTTGGCCTTGGCCAGGTTGATGGTGCTCTGGATGGAAGAGGTGATGCCCAGGTAAGTGCGTACGCCGCTGACGGTGAGGGGCAAGTTGAAGGCCGCGCCGGAAGCGGTGAGGGCCGCGGCCCCGGCCGGATTGGTGGAGCCCAGGTTGCCGGAGAGGCCCACCTGGGGGCCGGTGATGGAGCCGGGCCAACTGACGCCCAGGGTCTCGGACAGGTTCTTCTTAGCTTCGAGGATCTGCACTTTCATGTAGACCATCTTCTTCATTTCCACGTCCAGCTCCTTGACCAGGGACATGAGCTGGGGATAGCGCCCGGCCAGGGCGTTGATGCGGACGATCTGGGTCGGGCTGGCGGCGCCGGTGATGGCGATGTTGGGGCCCATGGGGGCGATCTGGATACTGGTGATATCGGACAGCACTTCCTTCGCCGCCCGGTAGGCCATGCCGGAATCCTTGGGGCCGATGCGCAGGGTATAGCTGCGCACTTCGCCCTTGGGCGACCACATCACCAGGGAGCTGTCGCCCACGCCCTCGGCGATGAGCAGCATCTGGTCGGGTTCGATGAACTTGGTGCTGACCAGGGCGCCATTGCCCACCGCCACCCGGTAGGCCTTGTTGGCCGGGAGGGACTTGATCTCGCCGACGAACATGACGATTTCCTTGGGCGCGGCGACATCCTGCACGTCGGCGGCTTCCGCTGCTTGCACGCTGGGGAGGCAGGACAAGGCCAGGGGCGCCAGGCAGGCCGCGGACAAAAATTTGAGGAGGGTGCGTTGCATGTTCTCGTCCTTGGAAAATTATTTGTCCAGCAGGGATTTGAGGTCGGCCTTCATTTCCGGGGTCAGGCCGTTGGCGTCATAGGGGCCCGTGGCCGGCGCCGCAGGCGCTGTGGCCTGGGTGGCCGCCGGCCTGGGTGTGGCTGAAATGAGGGCAGGCACTTGGCCCGTTGCGCCAGCCGCCGCCAGGGGCACCGAGACATCCACCGATTTGGCGCTGGGGCCGGAGCGTTGGCCGCCGACGATGACTTCCACCACGCCGGCCATGGTCGCCCGTTTTTGCTGCCGGGCGTGGGCGGTCACTTCGTCGAGGATGTTCTGGGCGTTGACGCTGAAGTCCTCGCTCTTTTCGTCCTTCTCGTTGCGCAGGGTGAAGCGTAGCTTGCCGATGTCCTGGGCCAGGGTCAGGCGGGCGGCCTGGGGCGGGGTGACTTCCAGGGTGAGATTGCTGTAACTGAAGTTCTTCTTGGCGCCGGGGGCTTTTTCCTCGTTGCCGTCGCTGGCGGTTTTTTGCCCTGCCGCCAGTACCTTCATGCGGTCCATGAAGGGCACCACGGTCTGGCCGCCGTCTTCGCGGCGCATCACCAGCATCAGGTCCACCCGGTTGCCCGGCTGCACCATGTGGGCCACGGAGTTGAGTTCGTCCACTTCCACGGTGATGGCGCGGTTGCCCGGCGTCAGGGAGCCGGAGAAGTCGGCGAACATGGGACGCAGGTCGGTCTTCAGCAGGGGGCGGCCCTTGAGCACGGGACGGATCAGGCTCTGGCCCTTGTACTTGTCGAAGTCATCGGAGAGGATGGCTTCGGGATAGAGCAGGTCTTCCGACACATTGCGCGCCGCCACGATGTTCTCGTCCAGGGGCGTGCCCACGGGCAGGTCCTGGATGGGCACCACCACCGACAGCTTGGGCCCGCCCTGCTGGGCCTTGGCCTTGATCTCCTCGGCGATGCTGGCCTCGCGGCCCTTCAGGTAGCGGGTGGTGAGCACGGTGGCCAACAGGGCGAGGCCGATGGCCGCCAGCAGCATGAGCCAGGTCTTGTTGATCCGCAGGGTGGGCAATCGAAGGGCCATGTTGTGTTCCTGTTGTGGGGACGCTCGCCGGAAGGTCCGATTCTATGAAATTTAGAAGAAGTCCGAGGGACTGAAATTGAGCATGTCATCCAGCAGCCCCGAGGGATTGACGAAGCTGTCGATGGAACTGCTGATCATATTGGTCACCATGTCGCTGATGGCGCCCTTCACGTTGTCGGTGAGGCCGATATTGCCGGTGAAGTTGGTGATGCTGATGGTGGGGATCTGCGGGTTGGTCCAATCGATGCAACGGTCGAAGCCCACGGTGAGCCCGCCGGTGAGGCTGACGATGTCGCCCAGGTTGGTGCTCTTGTCGTAGGCCAGCTGGTAGTCGCAGTCGGGAATGGTGGCAATGGCCATGGCGTAGCTGTAATGCTTGTGATAGTCCTTGATGGCGGTGGCCAGTTGGCGCAGGGGGGCCTGGTCGCCGCCTTGGAGGATGACGACGATGCCGAAGGTGAGCACCACGAGGTACTCGATCATGGCCTGGCCTGCCGCTTTGCGGCGGGCCAGGCCATGCGAAGGCGTCACTCCCGCGCAGGCGGGCGTCCAGGGTTTTGAGTGTGCGGTGGATGTCCGTGGGTGCGTCTTGTTGCAGAAAGCCCGGCGAGATAGCCAGGTCCGCAACCCCTCCCAGCCTCCCCTTGTCAGGGGAGGGGCGAGGCTGCCCGCCGCATCGCTATTCATTTTCCCCCGCAGGGGGAGCGCATCAGTCACCCCCTTCCTCGGGAAGGGGGGCGTGGGGATGGCAGTCCACCTGGCAGCCGTGAAGTGCTCGCGCTTCACGGCTGATCCACGTAGTTCAACAGCACGTTGCTGCCGGCGCCGTCGCGGGTGGCGGTGACGCTGACTTCCCGCTGGCCGTTGCGGAAGATGATGACGTCGCCCTGGCTGCCGGGTTTGTCCACTTTGTGGTGGGTGAGTACCTTCCAGCCTTGGCTGCCGAGGTTATCGCGGTAGAAGCCGGCATTGGTGTCCGGGCTGAAGCCGTTCTTGATGAGCACCGTGCGGGCGGTCTTGCCGGCGTCGTTGTGGCCCATGTCGTTGACGATCTCGCTGCCGGGCAGGTGCGGTACTTCTTCCTTGACGGCGGGTTTGTCCGAGGGCGGCGCGGAGAGGCCGAGGAAGCCTTCGCTGCCGTTGCGGCCGAAGGGCTTCACTTGCACGGTATAGAAGCAAGGGTCGCGCAGGGTGGCAATGACCTTCCAGGGGCCGAGGGGATACTCCACCGGGCCCTTCACGGATTGTGTGGCGGCCCATTGTTCCCGGTAAAAGGCGAGGATGGTGTCCGGCGCTTCCTCGCTCTCGAAATGGCGGATGACCATGGGAATGCCGTTGTAGTCCAGTTGCTGGGCCACGGCTTCGAGCTTGGCCTTCTTCGGCGCGGGGAAGGCGGCACAGACCTTGGTGGGCAGGTCGGCGGCCAGGGCCTGGAGCGAGGTCAGGGGGGGCAGGGCCAACAGGGCCAGGAGGAGGGCGGTCTTCATTTCAGGCGGTCCGCCGGCACCTTGTCCACTTCCACGCGGCCCAGGTCCAGGGTGCTGAGTTCGGGGAAGAACACCAGGGAGATGTCCTTCAGGATTTCCAGCGCATCGTGGAAGATGCCGCTGGCGGGCTTGAGCAGCGAGGTGGGGGTGAGGCCGCGGATCTGGTTGAGGACGGTGATCTTTTCCGGATGGGCCGCCGTGTCGGCCAGGGTGCCGGGGCCGTTGGCGCTCCAGCCGTTGGCCACGAGTACGCTCTTTTCGGAGAAGTTCTGGGTGTTGCCGGTGGCGATGTAATCCACCGTGCAACCGGAGCAGCCGCCGAGGCCGGCGTTGGTGTTGAAGGCCACCTGCTTCACCGCCAGGCCGACGTTCGCCGTGTACTGGGCATGGGTGTCCACGGTGAAGTTGGAGACCACGGAAGTGATGGCCACCACTGGGGTGAGCAGGTCGTTGATGAGGCCGGGGGAAACGCTGTTCACATAGCTGTCGGAAATATCGCCATAGTTTTGCAGCAAGGCGGTGCCGCGACGGTCCTTCCAGAAGGGCTTGCTGCCGCCCACATAGCTGCTGCCGCTCTGGTCGCTATTGGTGAACGCGCCGGCGGTGTTGTTGGACATGAGGCGCGCGCCGATCTCGGCGCGGATGGCGTCGTCGCCTTTTTCATTGGCGTCCCATTGGTTGGAGGTGGCGCCGGAACTGCCGATGCCCATGGTGGCCGCCGAGGCGCCGCCGAACCAGGCCGTGCGTTCCCAGGCGGCATAGCGCGAGGCCTGCACCACGTGGGCGCGGATGTCCTGGTATTTGGCGATGAGGGGAATGGCGAGGAACAGCGGCACCAGCACCAGGGCGCAGGCGATCAAGGCCTCGATCATGGCTTGGCCGCGTTGCTTGAGGAAGCGCTGATTAAGTCCGCTACCGTTCGGGCTGAGCCCTTCGACTGGGCTCAGGACAGGCCTGTCGAAGCCCAGCATTGGCACGGTATGCGTTTCGACAGGCTCAACGCGAACGGAGTTACTCAGGCCTTCCTTAAATGTTTTACCCAGGCCCATCAGAATCCCGCCCTATGCATTTCCATGGAGATGTATTGCTCCAGGAAGTTGTTGGGCGCCAGGCGCGGCTGCCAGTAGGGGTTGTAGAGGCTGCCCACTTCGGTCTGGGTAGGATTGTCGCTGACCCGTTGGAACCAGGCCAGGGCGCTGTCGTTGGTGGGGCGGGCGAAGTAGACCTGGGCCTTGGACAGGGCGCGGATCTTGGATTGGGGCGCGCCGTTGTCCAACTGCAATTGGCCGTTGCCGGGGCTCTTGGGGGTGTCGTCGGTGGACTTCTCGATTTCCACCACCAGGGGCGGGCCGGCCAGGTTGTCGGCGGTGACGTCCTTCACGTCCATGTACGGGGTCAGGCCGCCCAGGCTGCTCACCTTGTCCAGGGTCTTGCCGGCGCCCTTGGATTGGCGCATGGAGGCCGAGATGGCGGTGGTCCAACTGGACACCGTGCCGCCGTAGGCGTCGTTGGCGTCCACGCCGAAATTGTTGTCGGTGGCCAGCACCGTGGGATTGTTGAGTTCCTTGCCGGATTGGGCGGCGGCATGGGAAAGGGGAATCCAGGGCGGGGCGAAGGGGATGGGCAGCGGGATGGGAATGAACACCACGGGAATGACGAACCAGAAAATATGCAGCCCGGCCCAGCTTGAGGCATCCATGGCGGTCCAGGTCTTCTTGTTCTTGGAACCTGGTGCGCCGCGGCCCTTGGTGGACGAGGTGGAGGTATTGCTCTGCCCCGGCGTGCCCTGGGGATTGGTGGCCCCGGGATTGTTGGGGTCGTAGGTGGAAACGCGTTTCCAGGTGGTGCCGTCGAAGGCGAACACGCCGGCATTGGGGCCCGGCGGCTGGGGCGGTGAGGCAGAGGGATCGTTGTCGGTGACGCTGGCCGAATCGCCGGGGCAGGCCGTGGCGCTATAGGAGGCGAGGTCGCTCTCATGGCCCACGGTGATGCCGCTGGCGCCGCTGGTGCTCATGTTGGCCTGCACCGGGTTGCCGTTGCAGTCCACCCCGGTGTCGCCGCTGGCATTGCTGCCGGCGCCGTTGCCGCCGGTACCGGAGGCGTCGGTGAGCTTGAGTTCGGTGCCGCCGCGATGGATCACCGGCATGAAGAGGGGGCCGAAGGTCCAGGGCTGGGGAATGAAGCGGGTCGGGTCGATATAGGTCAGGGGCGGCGCGTAGAAGAAGGTGAAGCCCCAGGCGGGCTTGGTGGAACGGTCCCGGGAGAAATCGTCCAGGGAATCCATGGTCACCTGGGCGAAGCGGTCGGCATCGGGGCCGTCGGCGCCGTCGGTGTTGGGGTCCTTGCGCTCGGTGAAGTTGTACCACTTGTAGATGTGATACACGAGGTAGGGCAGCCCGCCCAGGGTGGTGAGGCGGGCCTTGTCGTCGTTGGCCTTGATGATGTCGTCGCCGCCGTCCAGGGCGGAAAGGCCGGAAAACCAGTTCACCCCGAGCAGGCTGTTCATGGCGTTGCCAATGGTGGAAAAAGCGCCCAGGGTTTCGGCCATGGTGAGGGCCGTGGCGTAGTGGTAGATGCGCTGGGTTTCGCCGTAAACCATGATGAGGCCGTCCATCACGGTGACGGCGGCGGACATGAAGGTGGTGCCGACCTTGCCTTCGTCGAAGATGCCGGTGACCTTGCCGAAGGCCTTGAGGAAGCGTTTGTAGATGTTGGCGACCGGCGTGCTGCCCAGTTCCAGGAAGATTTGGTAGACATCGCGGCCGACGTTGGTCGGGTCGCCGTTGGCGAAGGCCGACATATTGCGGAACCAGGAGGTCATGCCGACGAACTGCGCCACCGCCACCTGGTTGGCCACCATGGCGCGGTTGGTATAGGCGGAGAAGTTGTAGTCCCGTGCTTCGGCGACGGCGACGCTATAAGCAGCGGCGTCGGCGGTGTTCTGCAACTTGATTTTTTCGATGGCCTGGCTGCCCATGCTGTACATGGCGTACAGGCCGAGCACCATGACCACGGAGGTGAACAACGCCAGGACCAGGGCCTGGCCGCCCATCAGGCGCGGAGAGGCTTGCCTGCGGCGGGAGAACGAGGGGCGGGCCGCATAGGACGTTGGCACCGGGAGCCCCTCGTGATGGATAAAGCGACGGCGGATCAGTTACCGCTGCCGTAGCTGCTCATCTTCTTGTCTTTGTTGGCGGCGGTGGCAGCGTCGGAAGCGGCGGTGCCCGCGGCGGTGACGGCGGTGGAAGAGCCGGTGCCGGCCACTTCACCGGCGAGGCCGGCCACCTGGTTGCGGATGGTCTTGCCGAACAGCGCATAGACGCCGATGGCGGCCACGGCGATCAGGGCGACGATGATGATGTATTCGGTCATGCCCTGGCCAAATTGCTTGCGGGGGTTGTTGCGACGAGCGATGAAATTTTTCATGAAGGTGATCTCCAGACTGAGGGCCGAAGGCCGGGAAGAAAAGTTGCGCGGATGCCGAGGATATCGGCGGACCGCCGGCGGCGATCCCCGATCCCGATTATGCTTCAAAACTCGCGCTTGAGGAATATTGCATAATCCAGCGTCGCCGGTATTACGGCCCGCCCAGGCCCGGGCGGTCAGGTGCGGCGACTCATCGGGGAAAAGACATGAGCAGAAATTGGCGGCAGGCATTGCTGGCGGTGGTGACATTCTCGGCTGCATGGTCGGCCCAGGCCGATTTTGTCGCAGCGCGGCGAGCCATCGCCGCCGGCGACTACGCCAAGGCGGCGAAGGAATTCGCCGCTTCCGCCGAGAAGGGCGAAGCCCGCGCCCAGAACGATCTGGGCGTGCTCTACGAGCGCGGCGTGGGCGTGCCCCAGGACTACGCCAAGGCCGCCGCCTGGTACGGCCGCGCCGCCGACCAGGGCTATCCCCAAGGCTTGACCAATTTGGGCTATCTCTATGAAACCGGCCAGGGTGTGGGGCGCAACTACAACCGCGCCTTCGCCCTCTACCAACAGGCGGCGGACCGCAACTGGGCCCAGGCCCAGAACAACCTGGGCGGCATGTACGAAAAGGGCCTGGGTGTGCAGCGGGACTACGAGCGCGCCATGGCCTGGTACCGTAAGGCCGCCGAGCAGAACCTAGCCCAGGCCCAGACCAACGTCGGCTATCTCTTTGAAACCGGGCGCGGCGTGCCCCGGGACGATGCCCAGGCCCTGGCCTGGTACCGCAAGGCGGCGGAGCAGGGCTATGCCCAGGCGGAGAACAACATCGGCGCCCTCTACGAGCGCGGCCGCGGCGTGGCCCAGGATACGGCCACCGCTATCGAGTGGTACCGCAAGGCGGTGGCGAAGAACCTGGCCCAGGCCCAAACCAACCTGGGCTACCTCTACGCCACCGGGCGTGGCCTGCCCCAGGACGACACCCAGGCCGCCAAGCTTTACAAGGCCGCGGCGGAGCAGGGCTTCGCCCAGGGCCAGAACAACTACGGCTTCATGCTGGCCGCCGGCCGTGGCGTCAAGCGCGACTACGTCGCCGCCAAGGGCTGGTACGAAAAAGCCGTGGCCCAAGGGCTACCCCAGGCCATGCACAACCTGGCGGTGCTCTACGAATATGGACGCGGCGTCAGCAAGGATGATTACCAAGCCATCGCCTTCTACCAACAAGCCGGCGAAGCCGGCTACCGCCCGGCGGCCCAGCGCTTGGCGGATATCTACAAGAACGGGCAGTTGGGGCAGGCGGTGGATGCGGGACGGGCGAAGCTTTGGGCGGATCGGGCGTTGTAGTACTTATAGCTTCGCTAACCATATAGCGAAAGCTGCGACCACAATCAACGCGTCCAACCAAATAGGTCCGGTTACAAAAGCAATTTTCAGCCCGAGCGCAACAGGAAGTAGGAGCACCCATGTAATAAACGTGGGGAGCTTTGTTTCCTCTTTGTCTGCCTTACGCGCTTCATCAATCTCAAATCCATTGGAATTTGCAGGAAATCCGCAAGACGAACACGACAAGTGTCCTGGTGCATTTTGAGCCCCGCAAGAAAAACATATCCACGAGTATTCAGGAGGCTTCATGATCTTGTTTATTGCACCATCATCCAGTTGCGATAGGGAATTCAATCGGTCGATGCAACACTATTAACGCGCATCAAAGTAATTGTTAGTCGCCCGGGCAAACGCCTCATAAAGCTGCGGCAGCCTTACATTACGACGGGCCATCAAGTCAGGGCGCATCAGGACGATGAACTGGCGGGTGCTGGCAATAGGAATGGACGCCGGGGCCGTGTGCTTTTCCAGAATGTCCCGCGCCATACGCGCTGCTACTTCGCCTTGTTCGAAGGGCGACGTGGCGATGGCGAGCATGCCGCCGTCTTCCACGAAGAAGCCGTTGATGCCGACGATGGGCAGCTTGGAATGGGCCTCGGTCCAGGCCACGACTTCTTGGGGCGGCACCAGTTCTTGCCGGTCGGCGGAACGGGTCAGCTTGCGGTAGTTGGTGGTGAGGATGAGGTCGGCTTGTTGGCCGGCCTCGGCCACCGCCTGCTGCCATTCGGGGAAGCTGCTCACCAGCCGGGCGCCCAGGTATTGCATGGGTTTCCAGTCGAAGGCGGCAATGAATTCGTGGTCGCGCTGCACCGTTTCCGAGTTGTCGCAGATTTCGATGACCCGCAGCGGGCGTTTGCCTTTGCCCTTGGCGAAGCCGCCTTGCAGCAGGGCCTCCTTCAAGGCGGCGAGGGGCATGCGTTCTAGGATGCCGGTGACGTTGCTGGCGCCGTCATAGCCGTAGGGGGTGACGCTGCCGTTGGTGCCGGCGAAAACGATGCTGATGCCGGGTTGGTTGGCGTAGTACTTGGCGGCGTATTCCTGGGCGTCGTCATCCACCGCCAGGATCAGGTTGGGCTGCCAGTCGTCGATGGCGCGGCGGGCCTGGAGGCCGGCGCTCTGTTTGGATTCGGGCCAGGGGTGGCGCTTGGTATCCATGTAGTGCCAGCGCAGCACGTAACCGTAGCCGTTGCCGGCGCCGAGTACACGGCGGATGCCGGCGTCCACGTCCCGGGTCCAGGCGTAGTCGGGGCCGTAGCTTTGCAGGATGAGGATGCGGGGTTTGGACAGGTTGTAGGCCACGGTAACGGCCATCACCGCGATGACGAAGATGATGCCGAGGATCAGGGAGAGGCGGCGCTTCATAGCAGGCCCATCCATTTCCAATAGGGCACGGAGGCGTAGAGGGCGGCCAGCTTCACGCCGTTCATGAGGGCGTTGTAGCGCAGGAAGGACATCTCGTCATAGCTGCCCTTGCGCCCGGCGATGTCGCGGAACTGCACGTAGTAGGAACACTGGTAGGGGAAGAACCACATTTCGCCGAGGATGAGGATGGCCATGCCGATCACCCAGGGGTTCACCCCGTGGATTTCCGCCAGGGGCATGAACAC
Organism: Rhodocyclaceae bacterium; assembly: GCA_003963315.1. Lineage (GTDB taxonomy): Bacteria > Pseudomonadota > Gammaproteobacteria > Burkholderiales > Rhodocyclaceae > AWTP1-18. The sequence goes on from RXJP01000097.1 coordinate 26,307, forward strand.
CGTGGCGGCGATGACGATGGTGGCGCTGATGGGCACCGCCAGCCGCACCACGAAGAGCACGGCGAACAGGGCGAGGAGGAAAAGGTCGAGGTCGGTGCGCATGAAGCTGCCGAGGCCGGCGAGCTTGAAGGCCAGCCACTTATCCAGCCCCACGGCGTTGAAGCCGCCGGTGATGCCCACCAGGCCGCCCAGGTACATGAGGAAGGGCCAGTCGATTTTTTCCTTGAATTCGTTCTTGCGCAGGAAGCCGAACAGCAGCAGGGCGTAGAGGATGGCCAGGGCCAGCCAGGGCGGTTGGATCTTGTGGATGGAGACGGTGGCGACACCGAACAGGAACACCAGCACACCGAACAGGGCGGCCCACTCGCGGCCCTTGAGCCGGCCCAGCAGGGCGAGTTGCGCCGTCAGTTGTTCCCGGGAGAAATGCGCCGCTTCCCGCGGGTGGTAGAAAAGGTTGCAGGCGATCAGGTGCAGGCCCAGCATCACACCCCCCGCCACCAGGCTGGCGGCGACCCAGTGCAGCCATTGGAACTGGTCCTGGCCCTGGGCCGGCAGCAGGCCGAAGACCACGAAGTTCACCGACTTGCTGGTGAGGAACACGGCGGAGAGCAGGGAGGCGCCGGTGAAGGCGCTCACCGCCAGGCGCGTTGCGGCGCGGCCGCCGGGCTTGTAGTGGAGCAGCTCCAGCATGTCCAGAATGAGGGGCGTGGTGAGGGCGACGCGGCCGTTGATGGAGGGAACCAGGGGCGTGAGGACGAAGCCGGTAAGCAGCAGCCCCACATCCTGCCAGAAGGGATGGGCGGGCAGCTTTTGCAGCAGCCAGAGCAGGAAGCGGTAGGAGAGGCCGGAGGCGACGATCACGGTGCCGAGGCCGAGCACGCTCATGGCGAGGAAGAAGCCGTCGGAGGCGAAGCCCGCCAGCACCTGGGCCGACGGCGCCAGGCCCAGCACCAGGATGGAGAACAGGGCGAACAGGCCGGGCACGAATTCGTCCACCAGGCTGAACACCCACATGGACACGGTGGCGGCGAAGACGGCGAGGAACATCACCGCGTTGGACTGCAAGCCCCAGCCGTGGCCGAACAGCATCACCAGGGCTGGTGCGAGCAGAGTGCATAGCCAGCCCGCCACTTCCTTCCAACTGCCGCTGTCCTTGTCGGCTGCCGCCACGGGGCGAGTCGGCGCCTGCCAGGCTTCGCCCCGGGCGCGCATGAGCAACATCTGCTGCAATTCGGCGCGCAGCTCGGGGTTGGCCTTGACCAGCTCCAGCAGCTTGGCGCGGGGGATGACCAAGGCCCGCACGGCGTCCACGGCCGTGGCGCGGGTCTGGTAAGTGGTCAGTTCGGTGCCGGCTTCTTCGCCGCAGAGGACGCCCTGGATTTCCACTGCGCCGCCGTCGGGGAGGCCAAGGCGGACACTGCCCGCCACCAGCAGATAGGCCTGCTGGGCAGGGGCGTCGGCGTGGAAAATTTCGTCGCCGGGATTGAAGTGGTGTTCGCTGACATGGGGCAG
>RXJP01000136.1 GCA_003963315.1 Rhodocyclaceae bacterium
CTGGGCAGGGGCGTCGGCGTGGAAAATTTCGTCGCCGGGATTGAAGTGGTGTTCGCTGACATGGGGCAGCAGCCGGGCCAGGGTGGCGTGGCGGCAGCGGCCGAGGAGCGGGTCGTCCAGCAGCGGGGCGACGAAGGTGGCGGCGTAGTCGCTCATGCCAGGGCTTTATGGCCGCGCACGCCGTAGACGTGCACCGGCTCGGCGCGGCCCTTGACCGGGCGTGGGCCGAGGTCGTCAATCAGCAGGTCGTCCCGATGGCGGATGCCTTCGTAGGTGGCGGCGTTGATGAGCACCGGGTTGCCGTCCACTTCCTTGGTCATGGCTTCCAGGCGGGCGGCCACGTTCACCGCGTCGCCGATCACGGTGTAGAGGAAGCGTTCGAGGGAACCCACCTGGCCCGCCACCACCTTGCCGGTGCTGATGCCGATGCCGGTCTTGAGGGCAACGTCGCCCAGTTCGGCGCGGCGGCGATTGACCGTTTCCAGGCGTTCCTTCATGTCCAGGGCGGCGGCCACGGCGCACCATTCGATTTCAGCCTTGTGCTCCGGCGCGCCGAACACCACGACGATGGCGTCACCGATGAAGTTGTTCACATAGCCCCCCCAGGGCCGCACGGCCTCGGTCATTTCGGTCAGGTATTCGTTGAGCATGGCCACCACATCTTGCGGGCTCATCTTTTCCGACAGGGTGGAGAAGTCGCGGATGTCGGAGAACAGCACCGAGACGCGGCGGTTCTCGCCCCCCAGGCTGAGCTGGCCGGAGAGCAATTTTTCCCGCACCTCGGGGGAGACCACGCGGCCGAAGATGTCCCGCTCCCTTTCCCTTTCCTTGACCCCGACCACCATGGCGTTGAAGGTCTCGGCCAGGGCGCCCAGTTCATCCTGGCTGGGCAGGCGCACGGGGGCATGGGCGTAGTCGCCGCGGCGTACCGCTTCGGCGGCGGCGGTCAGGCGGCGGATGGGCCGCAGGAAAAGTTGGGCGAAAAGCAAGGCGATGCCGGAGAACACCACGCCCACCGCCAAGGCGCTCCACAGGGCATTGGTGTAGAGGGCGGCGAGGGGGCGGATGAAGGCGGATTTGTGCTCGCTTACCGCGACGGTCCAGTTGTGGCTGTCGAGAGGGGAGAAGCCGGCGATCTTCTCTTCGCCATCGATGGCGGAACGGTAGGCGGCATGGCCGGCTATCTGGGCCCCCCGGATGGCATCCCAGAAGTCGGTCAGGTTGAGGCTGTCCACCTTGTCCACACCGAAGCGCTTTTCGTCGATGATCTGTTTCAGGATGTCCGCCGGCAGGGGGGCAAGGCTGTGGTACAGCGAACGGCGGTCCGGGTGATGGATGATGACGCCATCACCGTCGATGAGGAAGGCGGTGCGCACGTCGTTGCGGGATGCATCCACAATGGTGGTGATGGCTTGGCCGCGCATCTTCATCACCGCCACGCCGGCGATCAGACCGGTGCCGGTGCGTACTGGCAGGGCCAGGTAGAGCCCCGGTTTGCCGCTGGCGGTGCCCACTTCCATATGGGAGAGGAATTCGCGGCCGGCGATGCCTTCCTTGAAATATTCGCGGAAGCCGAGGGGCCGGCCGACGTATTCGGGTTTGCTGGCGGCAGCCACGCGGCCACGGCGGTCGAGCACCATCAGCAGTTCGATGTCGCCGTTGGCACTGAGCAGGCGGCCCATGGTTTCCTCCACCCGCGTCCTCCCCGCCGTGTCGTCGTTGCCCACCAGCCGGATCACATCGGCGTTCCAGGCGAAGTAGGCGAGGATGTGGCTGCTGTCGCGGATGAATTGGTCGATGCGCCCGGCGGTGGTGCTGGCCAGTTGTTCCAGGCTGCGCGCTTCGCCGGCTTCAACCCGCGTGAGGCTGGCCTGGAGGTTGATGTAGCCGGCGATCACCATGGGCAGCAGGGCGGTGAGCACCAGGGCGACGCCGAGCTTGACGCTGATGGACCAGGCGGCGGGACGCATGCGTGCGCGCCACTGGGGGAGGGAGGGCGTTGCTGTCATGGGGTGGAAGCCGCAGCGGATGGGACGCGGCGATTATAGCCACGGCATAGGGCCGTGCAGACGGAAACCGCACCACGCCTGGCAAAGCCGGCGATGGTTGCTCTCCTGCCAAGGCGGCCCGGAGCGCAAAACCTCACGGACATATTCAAGCTTGCTCGCCGTCCATGGCAAAACAGGAAGCGGAATCGCTGCAATCGCCCAAGGGGAGCGGGTGAGGGAGGGATTCACAGTGTGTTGCCATGCGGCAAAAAAAAAGCTTGACGCTGGGATTAAACGTCAGTAAAAGGCGAATCGTGTCTGGTTCAAGAGTTCCACGCAGTGACGATAGCCCAGCAGTATTCAGCTTTCTGAAACACCGCATGGCCCTTTCCCTAGTCGTGAACCTGTCCTGGCATGTCCCGGTTTGGAGTCGTTCCCATATCCCATGGGGGTTCCGGCCGGATCGTTACGATTTAGATAAGGAAGAGGGTTTATGGCAACTGGTACCGTCAAATGGTTCAACGATTCCAAGGGTTATGGTTTCATTACTCCCGATGATGGCAGCGAAGATCTGTTTGCGCACTTCTCCGCTATCACCATGTCCGGGTTCAAGACGTTGAAGGAAGGCGAGAAGGTCTCCTTTGACGTGACTCAGGGACCCAAGGGCAAGCAGGCTTCCAACATCCAGAAAGCCTGATTGTTCCATCGGCGTGAGCCGACCTTAAAAA